>CAKQXZ010000054.1 GCA_934292955.1 uncultured Clostridia bacterium | reverse complement strand
GCACTTTGCGCCGCTTAAACATGTCTGAATGCCGCCGCTGTGTTTTTCTTTAACGGGGTTGCCGTTTTCGTCTTTTTCAACTTCGCCGCAAGCGCACTTAAACACGTGGCAAGTTGCGTCGTCACCGCTCGCAATGGCAGAGAAATTGTGCTTTGCGTCGGGATTGCCGAGATCGCCGCACGTTTTGCACTTTGCGTTACAGCCCGAATAGAACTCGTGGCTTGTATACTGCGAGTCTTTGTCAAAAGCAGGGGCAACGCCGGGACAATCGGGATCGGTGCATTTTGTGTAGCCGTGATGTTCGAAATCTATCTTCTCGATTTGTTCAACCCATGTATGCTCGTGTCCGCCCGATACGGCTGCAATCGTGACGGGAATATCGCAAGTCTGCCCGTCCGCCGCCGTTGCGGTGACGTACATCGTTCCGCCGTCCATTGCGTTTTTTGCGATTATTTGATAGTAACAATTCGACTCGTCAAAAATGTTGCTTGTCTGAATTTCCATTCCTATGGGCGCAATCTTTGCCTCATACGTATAAGGAGCGGGCGCGCCGCTGATCCATATACCCGTGTCGGTAAAATCCGTGCCGATTTTGCCCGACACCTTTTCGTCGATTCGGGGAGATATGTATCGCGGATAACCGAAATAATTCATTCCTCTGGAAATGATAAAATCCATATCTATTGTTGTTGAAGCGCGGTTTTGCCCGGCACTCTCCCAAAATTCTATATCCTTGCCTTTGCCGAGCTCCGCTCCGGAAACTTTAAGCTTTCTTTTCAATGCGTCAACGTCTTTGGATAGTGTATAGTTTTCTTTCGTCGCAAAACGAACGCGGATGCAATAGGCAACTTTCTGCTCGACAGGTTGGTTTTCAACCCTGCTCCACGGGAACGATGCTTTGTTTTTGTCCCACAACGTCGTCATTTGTCCGTTTTTTGATACGAATAAGAGCGTTGCGGTATAGTTTGCGCCGGCAGGAACTTTAAGCGTTTTTTCCGTTTCGTCCTCGAATTCAAACGCGGCGGCAAGACTGTCACCTGCGTTTACCTTTTTGAACGCCACCTCGAGCGTATCGATCGTCGTCGTTTCGGCGC
This sequence comes from uncultured Clostridia bacterium, assembly GCA_934292955.1. The sequence continues at coordinate 13,174 of CAKQXZ010000054.1, read as the reverse complement.
GAGCCGTCTGCGGGTTGACCGACGCCATACCGAGAATTACCGTAAGCCACATAGCCAGCCCCAATGCAAGCATAAATATCCCGGTTTTTTTTGCGTTGTGTGTCATAATAGCAACTCCTTTTACGTCCATTTGTTATGTATGATTTTTTTTTAGTTATTGCAAATGCGAATTGACTTTGGCGCGTATGTGTGATATACTGTTTACACTTACAACGTTTCTTTTCGTACATGCAACGTTTTAAGCATCGTGAGTATATCAAAAATACAATAAAAATTCCCCCACCCAAACCGCTAAAAGGTGGGGAAAACCGAAAAAAAGTTAAAAAAATTTTTAAAATCGGGTGGGCAAACGCTCATGTAACCGGTAACGGAAGATCGATATGAGATGTAAAGTCAAAAAAATTATTTCATTGTTTATCGCCATCGCGACGGCACTCGCAGTACCCTTTACTCTTACGGCATGCAATAAAGACAACACTTTGCTTGACCCAAAAAAACCGACGACTCTTACTATGTGGCACGTTTACGGCGAGCAGGTCAATTCGCCCATGAACGACATCGTTGAACAATTCAACTCGACCGTCGGCAAAGACAAAGGCATCATTATAAACGTCACGCTGATGTCAAACGCCTCGCAGATCGGCAGAAAATTAAAAGACGCGCAAACAGGCAAAGCGGGGTCCAAGGAAATGCCCGATTTATTCTTTTGTCATTCGAGCGACGCGCGCAGCCTGGGCGCGAATAATCTTCTGAATTGGAACGATTATTTTTCCACGTCCGAACTTGACAATTTCGTACCCGATTTTTTAAGCGACGGAATGGTCGACGATAAACTTGTTGTTTTCCCCGTTTCAAAATCGACTTATATGCTCTTCATCGCAGGCGGAGTTTTCGACAGATTCGCCGCCGCCAAAAATGTTTTGCTATCCGACCTCGGATCCTGGAAAGGGTTTTTATCCGTTGCCGAAAAATATTACGAGTGGTCGGGCGGTAAACCGTTCTGCGCAATAGATTATCTGATAAGGATTGCGGAACTGTGCGCCATATCCGACGGAGAAAGTATTTCTTACAAAGACGGCTGGTACGACGCAAACAACCCCGCTCTGATACAAGCATACGATATGTTTGCCACATCTATCGCCAAAGGACATATTGTCGTATCCGATTTGTATTCCAACACGCAGGTTATGACGGGACAGACCTGCGCAGGTATCGGCTCTTCGGCTTCCGTGCTTTATTACAACGACGAAATCACCTACCCCGACAATACTTCGGAAGCCATGAATCTGAAAGTCTTTCCCATGCCCCAACAGACAGGCAAACAAAAAGTCGCAACTCAATCGGGCGTCGGACTTTGCGCTTATAAAACGACTGATATCAAAGCCGAAGCGGCAACCGTTTTCGCAAGATGGTTCACCGAAGAACACCGCAATGTGGATTTTGTACTTTCAACGGGTTATATGCCGGTAAGAACGGGCGCTTTTGCAAAAATCGGCGAAAAATCTTTTAAGTCGGATGCATACTGGAACCTTTATAAAGCCCTGACTAAAACAGTTGAGACCTGCTCTTTCAAAAAAGAGCCGGGGTTTGACGGGTATTACACCAAAGTGTACGCTTTGTACGAAAAAATCCGTAATATCCAGAATACTCTTGAAACCAGATACGAAAAAGGCGCAACTTGCGAACAGATAGTTGAGGAAATGAAAGCCGCGCTGAATAACGTCGGCTGACAAAAAATTACGGAGCGACCGGGATATGAAGTTTATAGATTTCAAAAAAAAGAAAACGTCTATGCATCGTAAGCTTTTATTATATATGCTTACGCTCGTTCTCGTTATCGTTATGTTTATCGCGGTCGGCTTGTTTTTCGTCGGGCAGTTTTCTACGACAACGGAAAAATATTCAAACAATCTGACTTTTCAAAACGAATTCTATACAAAGCAAATCGAAAAATACTTTGACGATCTTTCGATGATGAACGAAATGCTCGCAAACGATTCCTCGGCGATAATAGATAATTATCTGAATGAAAAAGGAATTCATATAAGCGCGCTCAACGATTCGCAACTATATACGGAAGGCGTACAGGAAGTTCTTTTCCCTAAACTTAAAGAAGAGTTGCTTAAAGCGGACGCTTCGGGCGCATTTATAATGCTTAACGCAACCGTGAATACGGGCGAAGCCAACTCCGATAAATCCAGAACGGGATTATATTTTCAACGCAGTACACTTGACCGCACGGACGAAACGCTGCTGCTGTTTCGGGGCAGCGCGGAACTCGGAAGAAAAAACGACATAATGCCGCACCGTAAATGGCGATTGGAATTCAAAATCGATTTCGTGCCGCAAACAAGAAAATTTTTCAACGAAACAATCGTCAAAGAAAAAAAATCGGTACTGACCGATATTTTTACGCTTAACGGAACAAGCGAAGAAGCAATGGCATTCCTCACTCCTCTGTTCGGAGCAGACGGGATGTATTACGGCATTTGCGGATTTGAAATCTCGAAAAATTACTTCAAAGATTTCTTTGCTCAACCCACAAGATTAGAAAAACTGACCTGCACCTTTTCCAAAACGGCAGAAGACGGCAAAATCGACTGCAAAAATATATTCTGGGCAGGCGTCCTCGGCGGATACTCTCTGAAACCCAGCGGTACGCTCGTACCCAGCGAAATAAACGACGCGCTCACCGAATTCTCGGGCGAAAACACTTTTGTTGCCGCTAAAAACGAGGTTAATATCTGCGATACATCCTACACTCTTGTAGTTATGCAACCGAAAAGCGAATTCGATAAAACCGTAACCGTCAATGTTATAAAAATTGTATTGGTATGCTTTTTACTTGTATTTTCCGCCGTCGTTCTTTGCGTAATTTTTTCGCGAAAATTTGTTTCCCCCGTGATAAAAAGTCTTGAAAAAATACGTATGCAGGAGCATGCCGGAACAAAATCCGATATTATCGAAATAGACGACTTATTCGTCTATCTTGCCGAACAGGATAAACTTCGCGATGTCGAAACGGAGAACCTGAAACGGCAGAACGAAGAACTTGCAACCGTAACCGAAAACCAGACAAACGAAATCGGAAAGCGGCAAGCCGAAATCGAACGGTTGGCTTATTCACGTAAAACAGAGATAGATCCCGACGATTACGAAATGTTCAAAATCGGACTAAAAGAGCTTACTAAAACGGAAAAAACCGTTTTCGACCTCTATTTGCAAGGCAAAACCGCAAAAGAAATCGCCGATATACTTAATATACGCGAAAGTACGCTTAAATTCCACAACCATAATATTCTGGAAAAGCTCGGCGTGTCTTCGCGCAAACAAATGCTGCGCTATGCAACTCTGCTGAAACAAGAAACGCAGAACGAATGACATAATTACTGAAGGTAATTTTCTCTGCCCTTCTATTTCTAAAAATAACAAGCCGTACATTCGTATTTTTAATGACGTTGAAAAACGTTGCCGCCCTGTAAACGGTAAAAAAAGATGAATTGCAAGGCTAGGCAATAAGCTTCAACACTTTAATAATATTATTTTTTATACAATCAGTGTAACCGTTTATTTTGTTCTATTTAAAACTTTTGTTTTGTTGTATTTAAAACTATTGAAAATGTACCGGAACCGATTTTTAAAGGCTGTTATACAGCCTTTAAATCGGGTATCTGCGTTGAGCATATTGATTATTTTCTTTGTGTTTTTGTCGTAGAAGATATTATATTGGAAATTTCAAATATGCTCAACTTTTTTATGTCATAAAACAAAAAATGTTGAAGTGTTTTCCTCACACCTCAACATTTATTTTAGAACCAAAAAAAATAACGCAAATCAAGCCTTATCGGTTTAATTTACGTTATCTGTGGTGCACCTTCGGGAGACTTTGCCGTTTCCCGTAAGCGGGAGACCTACGGCAAATATTTACTTCGCTAAACGGACGAACGACGGCGCATTAAGACATTTTATATACTTCAAGTTTTGGTTGCGCCGCGTACTCGTCCCGCTTAGCCGAGAGGGAATCGAACCCCATCAAGCCTTAAAGCCGTCTTTTTTGCCTGTTGCGGCAAATCTTTGCTTGAAGTACGGTAAGTACGTCTGCGCAAATCTTCGTCACAACCGCCTAAAAAATACGGCTTTAAGGTGCTACGCATTTTAACGGCGATAAATTTAGAAAAATCAAGGCAAACGAACGCAATCATACTTGCTGTATTATAAGTGAGTTTAACGCCGATTTTGCAAATTTTGCGCCGTTAAAACTTAATGTGGTTCGATTCCCTCTCGGCTAAGGCGTACCAAAGAAAAAGACAGGTCCTCGACCCGTCTTTTTCTTTGGTGCACCCAATTATCGGCTATCCTAACTTATTCATCAATAAAAAGTATTTCTTTTTAAGGGTTTATTTGTAAAAAAACACTAAAATGACTAATAAGTTTGTTTTTATGTCAAATGTATAATTGCTTATATCATTATATAATGATATGTCTATACAAGGAATTTGTGCGGAATCTCTCTGCGCAAATTCCTTGTCGACTATTTCTTAGCTATAAAATAAATTCATATAGCTTATTACCAATCAAACCTACGTATCGATTTAACTTACACTGTGCCCATTACATATTGTATAGGTCTAATGTAATCCTAAATAAGCTTGCATTCTATCCATTTCGCTTTCCCTGTTGTAATTTTCAGCAATATAATCTAAAGCTCTACTCACAACAGGGTGAGAATATTGATAGTAATTTTTATATTGTCTAAATTTTTCACTTAATGACAGTTCAACCGAACCATCACCCACAGATCTTATTCCTCTTCTGTTAACATATCCGCAATAAAAATTACTAGATACTCTATACTTATCGTCATAGTCCTCATATGACAAATGTTCTAAAATATCAGCTATTTCTGTTATCGGCCAAACCAATTCATCGTCATTCTTTGGGCAACACGCCAATGTATTGATTATCGCAGACTTTACAAGTCGCTTAACAACAGCGTCCTCATTTTCACACGGTTTTAAAACACTGAGAACCCATTGTTTTAAAACATCTCTATGCGCAATCATATAATCTTTAGGTATATAACAAGCACCTCCAAATGCACAATAAGCTTCAAATATAATTCTCTGTCCTAAACTTTCGGGAGCAAGCGAATCCTTTTGTTTGTTTAACTGAATTAGCAATTTTCCAAGTTCTTCGGGATTATCCCAAATATACTTCTTTATCCCCATAGGATAATCGCCAATTTCCCTTTTTATAAATGGCAACAGCTTGAATTCACAAAGAGATAATTCTTCTGTATAATACTTTTGGTCCATTTTACGAACCAATTCATTAAGCGCAAAAAATTCATGTTCTGATAATTTTTTACCCTCATTCACCCATCTCGTCAGAGCTGACAGCAATTTTATTTTATGAGAATAATCACTATCTACCAGATAAGCAAAAACATCTAAAAGTTTATTTGGTGCAAATCTTATAAATTTTTCAAACGCAATTTCAAACATCTCTTTATCCTCATATTCAAAATTATGCGATACCCAAAACTTTTCTTCATAGTCTTTTCCAAAAACAAATTCATAGACCTGTTTATTGCAAGGTAGATTTTTGATTATCATTTCGTCATTATTGTAGGTTTTGATAACTTCAACAACATCATTAAATGGCATTAACTCCAAATAAACTCTTAATCCGTTTTCCAATGCTCTATCAATCATAATTTTTATATCTGCAAAGCGATTATCTGAATGGCTATATAACAATGGCCAAATAGAATAAGAACTTTTACTACAATCTTTAATTATTTTTTCAATAATTTTTTGTCCGTATTTACCAATAAGATCAACTAAGCACTTCTCTCTGATTTCTTTCCTCTGTTTGCTCGATTTTTCATACCAATCTGGATCACCACTGCGACATGGATCCAACAACGGAAAATCATCTTTTACAAATATATATCTATTCTTCAAATACTCGTCATTTGGGGTTATTTTTTCAATCATTTCATCAAATAACGGAATATAATCTTTTAAATTATCCCAATCTTTGAATTTTAAAATATTTTCCCGTGTCTCCAATATCGCATAACATATTTCCGCCTTGACACAATCATCTTGAGTTTTATTCTTTACAATAAATTCATTCAAATGCTCTTTTTGTATTTTAAAAGGTTCTCTGTGAATACCTTGCAACAACCCACGGAGTATCATCATATTCGTATTTTCATCTATGTCGATATGTTCCATCATCCATTTGAATATACAATCCCTCATTTCATAAATTTCAATATTTGAGATTCCATTTTTTTGAGAAATATCCAACCTGTAGGAATCATGAACCGCCACCATTATGCAATCGGATTCATCCAGATATATCTTTTCAACAATTCTTTTCGTTTTTAAAATATCTTTCTCTTTTATGTACTTGAAAAAAAATGTCGTTTTTTGATGTAACGGCATTGCTATAACACCACACATAGAACTAATCGGTGATAACATTTTTATCACTTCATTTAAAATATTGTCATCACTATCTATTGAATAATATAAGTCCAGTAACAATTCGAACGCTTCAAGAGCATACCTTTCAATCTTGATAACATTTTCTAAAGCAGATAAAATATACGTAGAAAAAGTACCATTACGGAAAAATCCACCAAGTTGTGTATTGCAAACTTTAATTAGAGTAGAATTGTCATCTTTAATAGCTATACGTAAATACCCCACAAAACTGCTGGGTGACAATTCGGCAATTTTATAAAAAAGATGCGCCACAGTCAAACATAATTCATAATTTCCTTGTAGATTATCAAAAATTTGCTTAGTAAAAGTATCAAAATGAACTTGAACTCTCTTGTTTTTTTCACTTAAAATAATAAATCCATTTAATATGTTTATTATTAGTTCATCTCTCCATATATAACTTCCATCATTGAAAAGCCAATTTCGTTTTATGTCATTATATTTGAAATTAATTTCTGACAAAGCAATCAAAAGTTGCTTTTCTAATCTCTCAACCTTTCCCGAAAAAACATCCACTTGAATAAAATCAAAACACTCTCTTCTTGAAGAAATTCTATAAATATTTCCGTATTTTAAAATGGGAGATTCAGATCTTTCGGTCCATATATTTAATTTTTCCGTATAATTGTCAAGATCATCACCGACAAGAGTTGTTGCAAAAACCAAATCTCCTTTCTCATCCATTTTCAACTCTCCCATTAGCAACAATGGTATCAGCTCATTTTTGTATTTATCTCTACACCATAACGGCATTTTTATTAAAGGATTTGTAGCTAATAGCCTCCTCAAAGCCAATACGTTATTACCAACGATAAACGAAATTTTATGAGCTTCGGAGTTAGAAAATCCCATTTTTTCAATTTCGTTCTGAAAATCTTTTTGCGTAACAGGATTTAACTGAAAATCATCATTAAACAAAGTGTCAAAAAATATGTAGGTGTTTTTTCGAAAAGCAGCAAATCTCTCGTCAAAACAATTAAAATTGACCAAAACTATTTTTTCCTCACAAAAAGTACCGACATAATTTAATGCAGCTTGACTATTAACTATTATTACGCGATCTTGTATATCCTGATTAGCCATCGAGCGCAATGTCGCAATACAAAAATCATAAGCGTAATCTCGTCCGTAATACGGCGAGGAAATAGTTATTATTCTGTTATTTTTGATTGTTTCAAAATCATCTATAAGCTTCTGAGCAAAACTCTCGTTCCCTATTTTAAATATGTTATAGCTTAAATGCGGCGTTGTAACCGATGCTATATTCTCCCACTCATCATCTAATAAGGTAATACCATAGTCGTCTATTTTTTTGCCATATTCTTTTAAAAACCAAATACATATATTAATATGCTCATCTAACCAACTCGATATATCAACCGCATCCAAAATAATCACTTTGCGAAATACTTTTTCATCGTTACTTTTTTCACAAAACGCTTGCTTTATTGTCGAATTTAAAATAGAGGCGGTAATAGCTATATACGAATAATCAGACTTATCGATCCCAATATCTTCACATTTTCTCTTATTATAATCCGATTTTATTTTCCTAATTCCCTTATACCAATCCGTATTTGCTCCAACTTCCACAAAAATTTTACCAAGAGGCAAAAATCTATGATCGATTGAATTATTCTCGATATAACCATCCCACCCCGGAGTAAACACATCATCACCGGACGGGAAATGCGTATATGTATTACCATTAAGACTTTGTCTGATCAATTTATGAATTAATTCCGGTAGTTTGCATTCAGAAAGCTTTTTGTTGCTTTTTACTAAATCTAAAAAATTTGAGGCTGACAATATCATTTTCTATGTCCTTCCATATTTTTTTACAGTATAACACTTTAAACGTTAACTGTCAATAACAACATTAAAAAAGATACAATATATAGTATTTTTTTTATTATACAACACTATATAATGTTCTACAAGCAATACACTTTTATCTCCCCGATTTTTTCGCCTGTTCGGGTGTGGGGTTGTAGCACAGAGAAAAACGAAAGTCAACGGGAAAAATTAACGCTTAAAATTTAAAATAAAAAAATAGCAGGGTTTTATTGGATTGTAATCAAGTTTAACTCTGTTTTTCTTTTACTCAAAAATTACCACCACGTCCATTTCCCCGTTTTATGCGTTAATTTATTCCTTTATCGTTGACTTACGTTTTGTCTATACAAATCAATATATTTCAAATTTTTCTCGGTGCTACTGTCCCCGTGCCGAAAAGGCGAAAAAAATTCGGAGGTATTCCAAAAAATGAAAAAAGTAGTTTTCTCTATCACTAACGTAAGAAGTAAATCGGATAAAAAAATATCCGGTTTCGGTTACCTTGCAGAAGGTAATTTACTCTGTCCTTGTATTTCTAAAAACAACAAGCCGTTTATACGTATTTTCGAAGAAGTGGAAAAACATTGTCGTCCCGTAAACGGTAAAAATGATGAATTCCAAGGCTATATCACTATGTACTTTACGGAAGTTCCCGTATACAGAGAAAAAGACGGTTCTTACGATATGCTCGACTTGGAAGTCGAATACAAAGTTTGGTATAAAGTTATGGAGGAAAATTAAAATGCCAGAATTTGATTACTTTAACGGTGAAAATAATATAACTTTCGATTTACTCGAAATCGACGACGAAAAACACGAAGTCGTGATAGCGATAACCAACTTAGGAAAAATAAGCGTTCGCACCTTTGATTTATACTTTGACGGAAACCGCCGCTACTTTGAATACGGTTGTTTATACACAAAAATTTACATAGACGAATTTACGGAGGAAAACTAAAATGAATGGAAATATCAGTATCGTTATCGGATCTTGGGGTTCGTATAACGAATGTAACGAAAGAGCGTTAGGCTCTAAATGGCTTGACCTTTCGGATTATTCCGATTGGGACGAAATTGTAGAAGAACTCAAAAAAGAAGGCTTTGAACTCGACGGTATCGACGAAGAACTGTTTATTCAAGACGTCGAAGGCATCGAAGATCGCTCGGTAAACTGGGATTACGTCAACCCCGAAACGCTGTTTAATACTCTGAAAGAATCGGGCGTATTAGATAACGATTACAAATACAAAGTCTTTTGCGCTTTCCTTGAAGTCCGTTGCTACGACGATTTTGAAGAAAAAGTCAAATCACACGGCGAACATTGGGATGACGATATAAATCTTTGGAGCGGCTACTCGTGGGAAGATTACGGCAAAGAAATGCTTGACTGTTGTGGCTATCAGATACCCGATCATATTTTAGACTTTATAGACCTTGAACGCTACGGAAAATACTGCGGCGAAGAAACGCTGTCCGAATACAGCGACGGCTTAATCGAAATACAATAAGGAGTTAAAAACTATGAATATTACAATCGAAAATAAAAAACAAAAAGCAATCGAACTGATGAACAAATTAGACATTTACAAGCCCTACATCAAAGGTTTCAAAGACAAAAACAGCGTTTGTTTCTATGAAAACTTTGGCGGTTTCTGGGCATATCAAGAACCGGAACTTATGGCAAAAATCAAGGAATTTGAAGAAAAACACAACGTGCTTGTATATGCCGTAACACACGAATACACCGAATTTGGCGAATGTTACGACTTTCTTTACATACCCGATTATGAAGAAGAATGGAATGAAATACTTTATCCGCAAGGCAATATGTTTTACGCCTATGCTTACGTTTGGAATGTGGACGACGATTTCTGCTCGGAATTCGGCACAATCGGTATTCGCTCGTTCGGTGGCGGCATTAAACGCGTGGCGTGAGGTACGATATGAAAGAATATAGAGTAATGGCGCACATAAATTCTCTTAACGGAGAAAAAGCCGAAATTACCGTACTTGAAAAAGTCGGCGATAACGACTACATAGTTAACTACAAGGGTGTGAAATGTCACGCCCTTAGCCGATAAAAACCCCAACCGAACCCGCCTCTAAGCCGTCTTTTTAACGCTTTGCGGCAAATTCTCGCTTGAAGTACGTAAAGTACGTCTGCGTTCGCCTTTACCACAAATCATTTAAAAATACGGCTTAGAGGTTGCCCTATATATTAAACGGTCGATACCGCAAATTTTCAGGCGTAGATTACGTTTAAGTCGCGGCGTTTCCGCGGGTTAGTATACAAATACAAGCCGCGGAAAGAACAATGAATTAAGCGTGAGATACGCCTGAAAATCGGGTTTGATTGGGGTTTTTATCGGCTAACTGGTTCGTATGCGAATATTACGCAGACGATGTTTACGGGATTGTCAAGGAGTGATTTTTATGGAACTTAATTTAAAGGCAAATACGCCTTCGGAACAGAAAATTTTGGAATATTTGCAAAACAACGCGAGCGAAACATTAGCGGAAAAAATCAATAACGGCACGCCGTTTGAAAAAGACGGTAATCCTTTGCTTAACAAAAAGACGCTTGCGGGCTTTATGAAATATGCCTGCGAGGAAGCAAGAAAGACAGTCGAAAGCGGTTCATCTTTTGCGTGTATCGAAGATTCGGTCGTTTACGGTTGGGCTGTTCATTATTTCGAGGAAGAATCAATCGAAGGTACTTTATATACTCTCGACGGCGAAGAATATAAGCCCGCCGTAAAGGCAAAAAACGCTCAAAAATCGACTTATACGCCGACTTCTGCTCCAAAACCGCAAAATCAGCAGGCTTCTTTATTCGATATTATTTCGCAAGAAAACAATACTGCCGAAACTACGGAAAAAGAGCAGCAAGTAATTCGGGATGAGGAAAGGCCGATAAAGGAAATATCAAAGTTTAAAACTAAACAAGCCCTTTCGCCCATTTATACGGAATATAAGACTTTAAAGGAAAAATATTCGGATTACGTTATCGCATATCGCCTCGGTGATTTTTACGAAATACTTGGTAAAGATGCCGTAACTATTGCATCCGAACTCGATTTGACTTTAACGGGACGCGAGTGCGGACTTGCCTACCGTATTCCTATGGTTGGCTTTCCCTATCACGCCGCAGAATTGTATTTCGGGAAAATAGCGCGGAAACACAATCTTGCTATATGCGAAAACGATAAAGACATACAACTTATTGACAAGATAAATATGGATGATAATCGACTTATAGACCAAGATACGGGCGAGATACTCAATCTGAAAGACTTCAAAACAGACAATATGATAAAAACTCTTTATTCAATTTTCGGAAACGATATCGAGGTGAAATTATGAAAATCGAAAAAATAAAACCTATACCGAAGTACATACAAAAACAGATAAAACACTACGACGATATGCTAAAACCCGAACACGTCGGAAGAACACGTTTTTATGCTTACTTCACAAAGAACGACGGGGAACTCGTAAAAGTTACGGTTGCCGTCCGAGAATATAAAAAACAATGGTATTGTAAACCGGTTGTCGTTCACGGCGTTCATTCTGACAGATGCTTTGGTAAAGACATAAAATTTACATTTATTGCAGGCTACACTGTCGGTTGGCACGAACAAGGACTTTCAGAATACCCCTGTTGGTATGAAAGCAAAGAATGGGGTTGGAATATAGACAACTCATTTGACCCCTATGCCCCGATTGTCAACCGCGATTATATCTTACAACACTTTCCCGAATACAAATACAGCGCCGTTGATAAATATACGGACGTAAAAGTTTTCAAATACTTGCGCCTTTACGAGAAGTTTCCTCAAATCGAATATTTGACTAAACTCGGATTACATAACATTGCTATGTCAACGCAAATATTACGGCTTTGCGGTAAAGATAAAAAGTTCCGCAAATGGTTGACAACACACAGATATGATATTTCCCATTCCGACTACTACGTTTCTTCGATTATTGCGGCTTATAAAACCTCAAAACTTATATGTGAAATAGATAATTTTGCAAAACGAAAAATACGTTTCGACCACGCAGATCAAATCGATAACGTAAAAGAACTTGTAAAAAACGAAGTCGACAAGTTTTTGGACTATATCGAAAAGCAAAAAACAAATTTCTATTCATATAGAGATTATCTCAACGCTTGCCTTTATCTCGGCTTAGATATGAACGAGGAAAAGAACCGCTATCCCCACAATTTTAAACGTTGGCACGATATACGAATTGATGAATATCGCTCTGCAAAAGCATTGAAAGACGAACAGAAACGTAAAGAGTTTTACGACAAATTTGCCGCCGTCGCAAATAAGTATTTAAACCTCGAATACAACGATAAGTCCGCCTATATGTCGATTATCGCTAAAAAACCGTCGGAATTGATAACAGAAGGCGAAGCACTTGATCACTGCGTCGGGCGAATGAATTACGACCAAAAATTCGCAAGGGAAGAAACTTTGATATTCTTTATCCGCAATATCTCTTCGCCCGATATTCCGTTTGTTACAGTTGAATACTCGCTTGAAAAACACAAAATTTTACAGTGTTACGGCTACCACGACACCAAACCCGATGACGGCGTAATAGAGTTCGTCAATAAGAAATGGCTGCCTTACGCCAACCGAAAAGTTCGCAAAATTCAAAAGGCGGCTTAAAAAATACAATCAAAGGAGAAAATCATTATGAACAACTATTTCCGCATAACCGCATACAGCCCCGAACATAACATAGGCTTTATAGCCGACTCTTACGGCAAGTTCGAGAAACTATGGCAATTTTCATCGTATCTCATT
>CAKQXZ010000053.1 GCA_934292955.1 uncultured Clostridia bacterium | reverse complement strand
TATTATTGCGCTATATAACCGCAAAATCGCTTGCAATCAACATTCTGTCAAGCGCATTCGCCGTATGCGTATCTTTACTCGTTTACACAGTTCTTTCTAAAAACTACAGTAAAAAAACTTCGGTACTGAAAGAAAAAAGCAGACTTGACTTTATCCTTTCAGAATTAGAATTAACAAGCGATAATCAACTTATAGCCGTATTTATACCGATTTTTCGCAAAAGCAAAATACCGTTTGAAGTATACGATGACAGAATAGAAACCAAAGATGCGGCATTCTTTTTCGACTATTCTTTTTTAGTTGAAAGAAAGGTCGCCGTAAACGCCATAAAAATATCCGAAGGCAAAAAAGCGGTTTTGTTCTGCAATACCCTTTCGGACGATTGCGCCGCTTTTTGCGAAGCAAATAAAGAAAAAATTCTTATTGCCGACAAAACCGTATTACCAAGACTTGAAAAATACGGACTGCTTCTGCCGACACCGCCCGGAAAACAAAAAAGAAAATTTATTCCTTATATCAAAAAAACAATAATCAAACTTGCAACAATTAAGCGAGCACGCGCGCTTGCATTTTCGGGCGCGGCAATTCTGCTTTTCTCGCGTATTTCGTTCTATCCGCTATGGTATAAAATTTGCGGCGGTACACTGCTGTTTATATCCGCATTTTTTATTGCGATAAGAATAGCAACCCGTAATTCAACCGTTAACGATTCGATCATTTCCGCCCTGCATTTAGCCGAATAACAAACAATAAAATGCCGAACATAAATCGCAAAAACCTATCTATAAGTCGATTATCGTATGTTTTCGTTATAAAAAAGACCGCTTAAAGCGGTCTTTAATTATTTGGTTTCGTTATCGTCTTTTTCTATTTCTTCAATACCTTCTTTCGCGGTATCGACAATAGAATTACCTAAGCCCTTGAACGCACTGCCGAGTTCCTTACCCGTCTGCCGCCATGTTCCGTCGTTAAAAACATTACTTTCGTTTTCGTCTTCGCCGTTAACGATCGCTTTAGCCGATTTACCTATAGCTTTTCCGAAACTTGCCATAGCCGAGCCTAAACCTTTGCCCGTTTTCTTCCATTCGTCTTTAAGTGCCATAATAACATTCTCCTTTTTAGAGACAATATGCTTTACGCCTGCCGGTAACCGACAGAAAATCGCTTAATAAACTACATGCTGAATGTCTTTTCTGTTACTTCTTCTGTAAAGCACGACTTTTTTGCCGATAACGGCAACCACTTCGGCAGAGAGTAATTCGGCAAGATTTTCGGCAATTTCGCGCGCGTCGTCTTCGACATTGTTAAGAACGCTGATTTTTATCAGTTCGCGCGCTTCGAGTGCCTGTGAAAGCGACTCGACAAGCGTATCCGAAATGCCGCCCTTTCCTACCTGAGTTACAGGTTTTATGTTCTGCGCCATTGCGCGCAGATTACTTCTTTCTTTTGACGTAAACATAATATATTTTCTCCGATAAAATTTCTGATTACTCAACGAAATCAAACTCGATTTCGCCTATTACTACAACGCTGCCGTGAACGGCTCCGCGTTTACGAAGTGCCGCTATAACACCTTTATCGCGCAACATCTTCTGGAAATATGCCATAGAATCAACGTCGTTAAGCACAACGTTACGCTCAAGAAGATCGACAAGCGGTCCCATAACGATAAACGCGCCGTCGTCGTCTTTTTCGATCTCAAACGAGTCGTCGCGCGCGCTTTCATAAGAAAACGGTTCGAACTCAAGCGGCTTTTGCGGCGGCAATAACGCAAGTTCTTCGGCAATTTTATCGAGCAAGGCTTCCACGCCCGTCGAATCGATTGCGGAAGTAAGATAAATATCGTATTTTTTGCCGTATTTTTTCTTGAAACGTTTAATGTTTTCTTCCGCGCCGAAAATATCGGTTTTATTAAGCACGACGATTTGTTTAAGCGCGGCAAGTTTTTCGCTGTAACCTTTCAGCTCGTTGTTTATTTTAACGAAATCGTCAAGCGGATCTCTGCCTTCGACGCCCGAAATATCCACAAGATGAACAAGCATACGCGTGCGTTCTATATGGCGCAAAAACTCGTGACCTAAGCCCGCCCCCTCCGCGGCACCTTCTATAAGTCCGGGAATATCGGCAACTATAAAATCGCTGTCGTGGTGGCGAACAACACCTAAATTAGGCGACAACGTGGTAAAGTGATAGTTTGCAATCTTGGGTTTTGCACCCGAAATTTTAGAAAGCAAGGTGGATTTTCCTACGTTAGGGAACCCTACAAGCCCGACGTCTGCAATAACTTTAAGTTCAAGCACTACTCTGCGGATTTCTGTCTTTTCGCCTTTCTGCGAAAAATGCGGAGCATGGCGCGTGCTTGTGCAAAACTTTTTATTACCTTTCCCGCCGTTTCCACCCTTCAGAACAATTTCGCGCTGACCGTCGTAAAACATGTCGCAAATAACGGAATCGGTTTCTTTATCGCGTATAACCGTTCCGAGCGGAACAGGGATTACAACGTCTTCGCCGCAACGCCCCGTGCAATTTTTGGTATCGCCTTTCTGACCGTTTTCGGCAAAAAATTTGTGGCGGAACTGAAAGTCGAGCAGACTCGATTTATGTCTGTCGCCGACAAAAATAACGTTTCCGCCGCGCCCGCCGTCGCCGCCGTCGGGTCCGCCGTCGGGTACGCCTTTGTATCTGATGAACGACGTACAGCCGTCGCCGCCGTCGCCCGCTTTTATAAGTATACTTTCTTTATCGACAAACATATCTTCTTACCTTTCGTTTGTTATCCTTATTCGTTTTTATTATTAGTTCGTATTAACCGCTTTTACGTTTTATTCTTTTTGCATCAACTTATAAAAAATAGCAGATAATCGACCTATAGCCTTACTTTTTCTTTTTATTCTCGTTATAATACTCGCAACAATCGTTAATTTTACAACTGTCGCAAAGGGGCTTACGAGCACTGCAAACTTCCCTGCCGTATAAAATCAGATAGTGATGAAAATCCCCGCGAAGGTCTTCTTTTATCACTTTGTTAAGCCCTGTTTCTACGGCAAGCGGCGTTTTTCCTTTCGCAAGCCCTAAACGGTTTGAAACCCTGAAAACATGCGTATCGACCGCGATAGCCGGTTTTTTGAATGCGACCGCGCTGACCACGTTTGCGGTTTTTCTTCCTACACCCGCAAGCGACAAAAGATCGTCGTAATTTTCGGGCACTTCGCCGCCGAATTTTTCTATAATATCTTTTGTCGCCGACAGAATATGCTCGGCTTTACTTCTGTAAAAGCCGCAGGAAAAAATATATTTTTCAAGCTCTTCCTGACTGAGTTCGAGCATTTTTTCGGGCGTTCCGTGCTCGGAAAATAATTTTTCTGTCACGATATTCACCCTTGCGTCGGTACATTGCGCCGAAAGTATGACCGCGACAAGCAGTTGATACACGCTTCCGTAATGCAGCGCGGGGCGCGGCGACGGATAACGCTCGGCAAAATATGCGGTTATTTTTTCAAAATTTTCTTTAGTCATAGCATCGGTACGGACAACTCGGCTGTCCGTATATGATATTTTATCACAAGTTTAATATAATTTCAATCGTTTTACACTCATTTCGCACCGCTTTATGGCTTTATAACACTCATTTTTACCGCGCCAAAACAAAAAATAAAGTCAAACATTAAAATAACCAAACTAAACAACAACCAATTAAAACCGCAAGCGTAAAAATAAGTTTATTATACAAAAAGCCCCCGCCGCTCGGCGAAGGCAAAATTCAGACTATTCTTGTAATTTTATTGACAGATCCGCGCTTAACCGAAAAAATTCCGAAAAAAGTGGGATAATTGTTTTTCTTTATAACATTCCACGCACTTATGGCACGGCTATCCCCTATGGAAGCGGCAAGCCCGCATCCGATTTTTATTTCTTTCGGAACCGAAACAACGCTCGCCCCGATCCCTGAGTTTCGCGCGTCGTCAATAAACGAAAAAACTTCGGTTTTTGTTCTGAAAACGACGACCGTCACGGTATTTTTCTCCTTTGCATACCCCGCAGTATAATTCTTTATGCGAAAACGACAAAAAACGAACGCAATCTACATATTACGCGGGATATTATAATATATTATTTCAAGGTAGATTTTGTGAAAATGATATATTTCGACAACGCCGCAACAGGCGGAAACAAACCGCGACGAGTTATCGACGCCGCCGAAAACGCTATACGCTATCTCAGCGTAAACGCGGGACACAGCGGGCATAAAAGAGCGATACTTGCCGAAGAGTACGTTTATAAAACACGCAAACTATTGCAAAATTTTTTTAACGCCGAGAAGTGCGAAAGAATTGTTTTTACCAAAAATTGCACCGAAGCGTTGAACATTGCGATTTTCGGCTGCGTAAAGCCTGATACAAACGTGGTGGTTTCCGTTTACGAGCATAACAGCGTGCTCCGCCCGCTATATAAACTGCGCAACGAAAACAAAATAACTTTAACAGTGGTAAAGCCACGCTCGGGCACTGTTCTTTATGACGATATTGCAGACGCAATAACCGAAAATACAAGCCTTGTAATACTTAACGGCGCATCTAACGTAACGGGCGAAATATGCGATTACGAATCTATAGGCGGACTTTTGCGCAACAAAGGCATAACTTTCATACTTGACGGAGCGCAGATTTGCGGGCATACCGTAATCGACATAAAAAAGCAAAATATAGACGTTTTGTGCTTTTCGGGGCATAAAGGCATGCACGGAATTCAAGGCAGCGGCGGGCTGATTTTCAATAAGAAAACAGATATCCGCCCGCTTATGTTCGGTGGCACCGGCACGGAAAGTTTTTCGGAACTGCCGTCGGGATACCCCGAACTTTTGGAATGCGGAACTCTGAATCTGCCCGCCATAGTTTCGCTTATGGAAGGAGTGCTTTACAACGCAGAAAATTTACGCCGCAAGCAAAAACGCATAATCGCCCTGACCGCATACGCCATAAAAGGCTTATCGCAGATACGCGACGTAAAAGTTTATTCGTCTCAAAACCCCGTCGGCATAGTTTCGTTTTCTTACCGCGATTACTCTTCGCAAGAAATTTCGGGCATACTTTCCGAACGTTTCGACATAGCGACACGCGGCGGATACCACTGCGCTCCGCTTTGCCACGAATATCTCGGCACCGAAAAAAACGGGCTTGTTCGCCTGAGTTTCAGCGAGTTCAACACCGAAAACGAAATCGACGCGCTTTTATCGGTACTGCCGTCTATCGGCTCGTACATACTGAACTAAACTTGCTTTACTTGCCGCATTATTTACTTTTCGGCATAAATAACGCAGCCTTAAGCAATTATTTTCAGCCTGACAGCCGCCCCGCAACTTCTCTACTCCTTTTTGATTTTTGCAACCACGGCGTTAAGCCTTGAACGCTGAATGGGGTTAAGCATGGGCGAAATCTGCGCAACGAAAGAATCTATCTCGGCATCCGAAAGCGTACCCGCCGCACGCGCTTTCATCGCTTCACCCATAATCGCGGCGATAAGTTCGGACTCGCTTGCGCCTTCGTATTTACCCGCGATGTTTTTAAGCATGTCGAACGCGGCGCCGTCGCCTAAAGGGGACGTGTTTTCGCCCGAAGAATTGTTGTTTACAGAAGATTTGTTTTTTTCGGCGTAATCCGAAAAGGACTTTTTCATTTTAACTCCGCTTAAACCGATGTCGGTATAAATATTTTATGCCGCGAATATAGTATAATGTTATATGAAAACAAATTATTTATTGATTATAGCCATAATACTCCTTTTATTTAATAAAAAAGACGACGGAATTAAAGACCTTTTATCGTCGGTTCCCGCCGAAGACGCGCTCTCTTTATTAAAATTGCTCGGCGTAGACGAAAATCTCGTAAACGGCGCAGTTTCGGTACTGCCCGATATTATTTCGGGAAACACCGACCCGAAATCGCTTATTAAAAAACTTCTGCCGCTCATACTGTCGCTTGCAAATAACGGCGGGAACGCGCAACAGAATACCGTTTACGAAAAAACTTACGACGGCACCGCACCCGTAGACGATTTCATCCCGGACGATATAAAGCGCGATCTTAACGAATATTTTTCTTAAAACACGCGCTACTCCTATAACTACATATTAAAAAAGGTATTTACAGTCACTTTAACATGTAAATACCTTTTTGTTTTTTTATTTATAAAAAATTATAAAGTCATCGCAAGCGCAATGGGATCGCCGTCCGATTTGAAAACACGGTTGTCGGTATCGGGCGTAATGCCTATACCGTGAATACACGTTTCGGAAAGCGGCCAATAAATCTGCGCCGTAGTAAGTTTTAACGCTTCGCCCGTAAGATCGTTTTTGAACGTGGACTGCATAATCCCTTTGCCGTAAGTTTTATAAACGGTCTTGCCGCTGTTTTTATCGACAGACGGATCAACTATTACGCGCACGCCGTTACCGCCGCCCTTTTCGTCGTAATCAAGCAACGCTCCGATAAATGCTTCGGATGCGGAAGCCGAGTTTTCGTTTGCAAGGACGACAATTTTATCGAATATATCGCAATAAAATTTTCCGTCGGCATTCTTTGCGACCGAAGTATCTATATTAAAATATGCTCTGTTGCCGTTTTTATATTTTACGATCTGCGCCGAAGTGCGGTTGAAAGTCGCGCCGTCGTCCGTCTTTCTGTTGCAAAGCATTCCCGAAAGTTTGCAGAGAATGGACATAAATCCGCCGCCGTTGTTTCTAAGGTCGATTATCAGTTTCGTTCTTTCGCCCGCAATCGCTTTATCGAGAGCCGCCGCAAACTGCCCGACGCTTCCGTTAAGCCCGTCGGCGTCGCCGTTAAAAGCCGTATATCTTAAATATCCCCATTCGGCGGACAATGTAACTTCGCCGTCGTCGGAATATTTTTCCATAGCCATTTTTCCGCTGTCGTCGGTAAAACGATAGGCACCCGTGTTATCCGAGTAGAAAACGTAATTTTCACGGTACGCCGCCTTTTTCATCGAATACTCCGACGTAACACCCGAATAATCGACTTTAAGAGTTAACGTAACACTGTCGCTTAAAGCGGAGAGATAATCGTAAAACGCGTCAAAATCTTCGGCGGATACAAAATCGCTTTCGGTCGTTTTGTAACCGACGATTACACCACCCTTTTTAAGTCCCGATTTTTCGGCGGGCGAATTACCCGCGACACGGTTTATGTTAAACTTGGAAAAGGCAATTCCGAAACCTTTCTGCTCGCCCTTGCCCGCGCTCAGTTCTTTCTGATATTCTTCGGCGGTGTAAAACTCCGAGTAAATATCCATAAGCCCTTCGGTCAGCACTTTTGCGGGATGTTTATCGTCGTCTTCGAAAAAGTAGTGATCTTTATACGTTTTATAAACGAAAAGCATCGAGCGGAACTCTTTGCCGTAAGTCAAATAAAAGCTGAAATAACCCGCGTAGAAAAAAGCAATAAGCGTTAACGCGACCGCAACGCCCTTTATCACCGACTTAAACGTTCCGTTCTTTCCGCCGAAAAATTTCGGACGCTGCTTTTCAACGGATTTTTCTTCGGTTTTTTCGGGTGTCTTTTCAACCGTTTCATCTTTCTTGTTTTTTGTATCTACGGTATTTTCAACCGTCTCGTTCGGATTTTCGGTATCATTTTCGGCGGTATTTTCAACGGCGTTTTCATTCGACGGGATATCCGTCATATCGGCGCGGTTGTCCTTATTGTTTTCGTCGTTCGCGCCCGTATTCAAATTAAAATCTTCCATTATACATTCTCCGATATCGGTCAACTCAGCATTTTGAACAGCAGATTTGTCAGTCTGAAAGTAACGGCGTCGGAGAAATTGCGTATATTCAGCCCCGTAGCGCGTTCGATTTTATCAAGTCTGTAGGTAAGCGTGTTTCTATGCATATAAAGTTTACGCGCGGTTTCGCTTACGTTAAGGTTATTTTCCAAAAACTCTTCGGCAGTATTAAGAAGATCGGGATCGGTAAAGACCGTCCGCGCTTCGCCGTCGGCAAGCATATTGAAATACTGCGCGAGTTTAGACGGCGGCAATTCTTCGAGCATGCGGTAAAGCATATATTCTTTATACGAATGAACCGCAAGCCCCGAACTTAACTGTTTTCCGAGTTTCAGCGCGTTTTCCGCCTGCGCATACGATTGATTGGATTCGGAAAGACTTTTGACCGTACCGCCTACGCCGACCTGAACTTTTATACCCGTTTCGTCGAAAACGGATGACGTAAAAATTCCCGCGTATTCGAGCGGAGATCTGAACTCGCTTTCGTTTTCGCCCGTTACGAACTTAACGAAAACGCACTCCGAATCGCCCGACGAAAAAGCGGTATCAAGCCCGTTGATTGTATAATTATCCAAAAAGTTGATAACTTCGTCTATCGTTCCCGATTCAACCGAGATAACAAGCACATAGCACGGCACCGCGGGAACGGAGAACTTGCGCATAAACTTGACGATCTGCATTCCGTTGCATTCACCGAAAACGATTCCGCGCAGAAAATCGCGCTTAGACAAATCGTCGCCGACCGAACCGCTGTTTTCCATATGTTCGCATATGAACATAGCGTAATTCCTTGCGGTATCGTTCGCGCCAGAAATAACGCCGTAAAAACTTTCGCGCTTGAAGCGGAATCTGAACAGCGTGGCGTTCTG
Organism: uncultured Clostridia bacterium; assembly: GCA_934292955.1. The sequence goes on along the minus strand of CAKQXZ010000053.1, from coordinate 5,986 downwards.
TTTTTTATCCTGCAAACCTTCGGTATAACCGCCGTTATAAACAAAGGGGATTTTTTCGCCGCTCGAATGCAGATACTTGAAATCGGACGTGTAAACGTCGACCGAAATCCCCGTTTTCTGCTTGAGCGTTCTCAGCACGAGCATCAATTCTTTATCCATAGTTCACCAATATTATACATGTACAATCCGCACAAATTATATATCATTTTCAAACCGATTGCAATCGTTTATGTACCGATTTATAACCGATTACCGCCGCGCTTTTCTTAACACGGCAACGTGCTTAATACGCCGGGCGCTAAATTATCGGCATTTTTATAGGATACGCGCCGCAACTTAATCGCGCAGTAACGTAACCATATCGCAAAGACCTTCGGTAAAATCTTCTTCGTGACTGACAAGAATAAGCGCGCCGGGATACTCTTCGAGAGCCTTTTTCAAAGCCTGTTTCGCCTTAATATCGAGATGGTTGGTCGGTTCGTCGAGTACGAGAAGATTTGACGGAGTCGAACACAAAACGGCAAGTTTTGCGCGCACCTGCTCACCGCCGCTCATATTTTTAAGCGGTTTTACGGCAAGTTCGCCTTTAAGCCCGACCTTTGCGAGTTTACTTCTTACTTCCTTGGGGTTAGCCCGCGGGAAAAATTTGGAGTAATAGGACGAAGCCGTTTCATTTTCATCGCCGAAATCGAGATTTTGCTCAAGATATGCGATTCTTACCGCGTTATGAAAGGTGAAAAACCCGCCCAGTCGCGGTATTTTATGCAGCAAGGTTTTAATTAAAGTAGACTTGCCGATACCGTTCGTTCCGCGAACCCACAGTTTTGTCTGCGAACCCATATGAATATTTATTTCGGGCAGAATGGGCGTGGTGTAACCTATCGAAAGATTTGTTACGTCGAGCAGGTCTTTGGTATTCAGATCGACGTAAGGAAAAGAAAATTCGGCGTCGGAAACGGTTACGGGTTTTGCCATAACTTCGATTTTTTCCAGTTGTTTTTTGCGAGCGTTAGCCATACCCGCGGTCGACGCGCGCGCCGAGTTCTTATCTATATACGTCTGCAGTTTTTTAATTTGTTCCTGCTGACGGTTATATTCTTCTTCGTACTGTTTTCTGTTCATTTCGTGCTGAACGAGATATTTATCGTAATCGCCCGTATACTTGCGTATAACGCCGTTCTCTATGCCGACTATAAACTTCGACACGGCGTTCAGGAACTTTGTGTCGTGCGAAATTACAAGAAAGGTCTTTTTGAACCCGTTCAAATATTTTATAAGCCAGTCGATATGCTCTATATCCAAAAAGTTTGTCGGTTCGTCGAGCAACATTACGTCAAGTTCGGAAAGCAGCAATTTAGAAAGCATAAGTTTTACGCGTTCACCGCCCGAAAGCGTAGAAATCAGCCTGTCATACCCCAAAAAGTTTATACCCAAGCCGTTTGCCACGCGCTTGACTTTAGAATCGAGATCGTAAAAACCTTCGCGCTCCAACTCTTCCTGCATACGCGAACTCTTCGCGACCGCTTTATCGAGTTCTTCGCCCGAAAGATCACCCATCGATTCGTACAGTTTTTCAAGCCGCCCGTTCATTTCGTAAAGATAATCAAACGCGCCCATAAGATATTCCATTATGGTCTGCGAGCCGTCAAGCGTGGCGTACTGGTCGAGATATCCCCGCCTTACGCCGTTTAACCACTGTACTTCGCCTTCATCGTAAGTGATTTTATCGGCGATAACATTGATAAATGTAGATTTACCCGCGCCGTTAAGCCCGACAACGCCTATATGTTCGCCGCGATTGACCGTAAGAGACGCATTGTTAAAAATAATTTTGTCGTCATACCTGTGCGACAGGTTTTTGATTTCAAGTAAACTCATACCGCAATTATACTTTTTTCTTGCAAGATAGTCAAACGTTTGCCGCGCATTAGACACCCTATTACCGTTAAAAACCGCAATAAACCATAATTTTGCCCTTATAAATAAATATTACACAGCATATTTCTTGAAATATCGTCGATTGTATGATATAATCGAACCAAGAAAGGAGCGAAAACCGCATGAAAAAATTCAATTATAAATTTACGAAATTGCTTTTCATACTACTGATTCTCGGTTTGCTTATAGCCGTGCTTTGCTTAGGGCTTAACATAAAGCGCATAATAGAAATAGTAAAGGCAAACGATCTCGTCGTCCAGAACATAGCTTCGGCAGGCTTAGCCGCGCTCGTCGGACTGATCGGCATAATAGTGATTGTTCCCGTATTCTTTTCTTCGCGTTACGAAATTACAAACACAGACCTTATAACCAGAAGGGGCATTATCGTAACAAAAATCAAACTCAACACGATAACCCGAATCACCTTTTTCCGCGTTACAAAAAAACTCGTACTGTATTACAACCAGAGCGATTACGTCGTTATAGTGATAGACGAAAAAGATTATAACGATTTTGTAGACGCAATAAAAGAACAAAACAAAAAGGTCTTTTACGCAATAGAAACCGAGAGATCGGACGAATCGGGCGTATAACAAACGAAAAACGCAATATAAAAAACACAAAATATCGACCTATAAGTCGATTATCGCATATTTTATATTATTACGACAAGGCAGACACCTTGTCGTTTTTTTATACTTTCTATATACTTTGTAAGCTACGAAAATCATTACAAAAGACCGCTTGAAAATAATGCGCCGCCCGCCTCAAAAAATATTTCGACAAATTATGCAAAGTGCCTATAATTTGTTTGACAACTAAGTCATGCTTAAATATAATAAGACGCGTTGTTTAGTAAAACTAAACTTTCTGTTTAGAATGTTGTTTAGCCGCGCTAAACTTTTTGTTTAAGCTGAAGTTTAGTAAAATTAAACTTTTTGTTTAGATAAACCACTCACCCATTATTAAACAAACCATTATCATATAACCGTAAAGGGGGCGAAAAAATTTATGAAACTCGGAGAAAAAATCCGATTGTTACGCCAAGGCTGTTATCTTACTCAGGAAGAACTTGCCGACAGGTGCGAACTTACAAAGGGCTATATATCTCAGGTAGAAAACGACCTCACGAGTCCGTCGATTGCAACGCTTGTAGACATACTCGCCGCGCTCGGCACAACGCTGAAAGACTTTTTTAACGAAGACGAAGAAGAAAAAATCGTTTTTGCCGAAGAAGACTTTATTGAAAAGGTTGACGGCGGCAGAACGACCAACTGGCTTATACCCAATTCGCAGAAAAATATGATGGAGCCGCTGCGAATTCAACTCGAACCGGGGGCAGAAACTTACGAAGACGTTCCGCACGAAGGCGAAGAATTCGGCTACGTTCTCGAAGGACAAATAGTTCTTCATATCGGTAGCAAAAAAATGATCTGCAAAAAAGGTAACAGTTTTTATTACACTGCAGATAAAATGCACTACATTTCAAACAACGGCAAAAAGCCCGCGGTTTTTATCTGGGTATCCACCCCGCCCACCTTTTAATACTTACTCCGCTTAAACCGTATTGACTTTACGTTATTGATTAACTACGGTAAAAATCGTTTTTGCGGCAGTTAATGCGATCGATATAAACAAATATACCAATAATCAACTTATAGACCGACTTTTTACAAATTATATAAACCGTTTTTTCGGCAAACAGGAGAAAAAAATGGCAGAAAAAATCATTGAACTCATCGGAATCACCAAATCGTACGACGGCGTAACCGTAGTCGACAACGAGAACCTGTACATTCGCAAAGGCGAATTCGTAACCCTTCTCGGTCCGTCCGGCTGCGGTAAAACCACCACGCTCAGAATGATCGCGGGGTTTGAAATTCCCGACAGCGGAAAAATTTTGTTGAACGGCAAAGACATAACGACCTTGCCGCCCTACATGCGCCCCGTAAACACGGTCTTCCAGCGTTACGCATTGTTCCCCCACTTGAACGTTTACGACAATATCGCATACGGGCTTAAACTTAAGACGGTAAACGTAACGTACGAAAACGACGAAGGCAAGCGTTACACCAAAAAGCAACGTTTAAGCAAAGCCGTTATTGCCGAAAAAGTAAAAAAAGCACTAAAAATGGTCGATCTTGAAGATTTCGAAAAGCGCGACGTAACCACTCTTTCGGGCGGACAACAACAGCGTATAGCGATCGCACGCGCAATCGTAAACGAGCCTGAAATTCTTCTGCTTGACGAACCGCTCGGCGCTTTAGACCTTAAAATGAGAAAAGACATGCAACTCGAACTTAAAGAGATGCACAAAAAACTCGGAATAACCTTTATATACGTAACTCATGATCAGGAAGAAGCGCTTACCATGAGCGACACCATCGTCGTCATGAAAGACGGCGTAATTCAGCAGATCGGCACCCCGACGGACATTTACAACGAACCCAAGAGCGCGTTCGTAGCCGACTTTATAGGCGACAGTAATATTTTCAGCGGCACTATCGTCGGCGACCGTAAAGTACGTTTTCTCGGAAAGACCTTCGACATGGTAGACGATTTCGAGCTTAACGAAAAGGTCGACGTTGTAGTTCGCCCCGAAGACGTTTTCCTTGTAGACGAAGGTTTGGGTCAGGTAGACGGCGTTATTACGTCGAGCATATTCAAAGGCGTTCATTACGAAATGGTAATGCAGATCGGCAAGAGCGAACTCGTTATACAAGACACGGTCGAAAGAAAAACGGGTACCCGCGCAAGCGCGATTATCAAGCCCGACGACATTCATATAATGCATAAAGAATTCGTATCCAACGTATACGACGGCGTAATTACAAAGCACAACACCGTAGCGTTTGCGGAAGGCGAATTCGAATGCGACGTAACGCAACTCTACCCCGGTTCGCATATCGACGAAGAAGAATATCTTGTTCTTGCAAACGGCGAAAAACTTGATCTTACCGATGTGGAAGTCAAGGTAGAGATCGGTCTTAAAGACATAGAGATTATCGACAACGAAGACGACGGCGAAGCACACGGCGAAATTGTTTCCATTATTTATAAAGGCGACCACTATCAGGTTATCGTAAGAACGCCCGAAGACGAAGAAGACTTTGTTATCGACACAGAGTACGCGTGGAACGAAAACGACAAAGTCAGCGTAAAAGTCGCACCCGAAAAGATTAAACTCACGTTAAAGGAAGCGGAAAACAAATGACGGCACTCAAATTTTCAAGAAAAAATCTGGGTATACCATACGCGCTGTTTCTGGCGGTATTCGTAATACTGCCCCTGCTGCTTATCGTATATTACGCGTTCACGGTGGACGGTAAATTCACTTTTGCCAATTTTACCGACTTTTTCACCACCACAACAAACCTTACCATACTTCTTCAGAGTTTCTGCATAGCCTTCCTCACGACTGTACTGTGCTTGCTTATCGGCTACCCTGTGGCATATCTTCTCGCAAGAAGCCCGCTTAAACAAAAAAGTGTGTTTTTAATGCTGTTCGTTCTGCCGATGTGGATCAACTTCGTTTTAAGAACGGCGGCAATGAAGGAATTACTTTATCTTCTCGGCTTTTACAAATCGGGCGAGCTCGGTTACGTCAATACCATAATCGGTATGGTTTACGACTATCTGCCGGTAACCATTCTTCCCTTATATACCGTACTTCTCAAACTCGATAAAAACGTACTCGAAGCGTCTGCGGATCTCGGCGCAAAACCCGCTACCACATTTTTCCGCGCAACTCTTCCTATGTCGGCTCCCGGTATTATCAGCGCGATAACGATGGTATTCCTTCCCACTACCACGAGTTACGTTATTTCGGACACTCTCGGCAACAGCAAAGTAACAATTATAGGTAAACTTATCGAAAGCAAGTTCAATTCGGGTGCGACAAACGCATGGAACACAGGTTCGGCGATTGCTCTTATTCTTCTCGTATTGATATTTGCGACTATGCTCATCAGCGGCAAATTCGGCGACGAAAACGCCGATCAGGCAAGGGGGAGCGGATTATGGTAAAAAAATTCATCAAACGCGGTTA
>CAKQXZ010000052.1 GCA_934292955.1 uncultured Clostridia bacterium | reverse complement strand
TTTCCGTCGAAAACGCCTGCAAAACCGTCAAGTCCGATCGCCTTGGAACCGTCCCAATCGGCGGTCAAAGTTATATCTGCGTTGAGCTTAAAATATCCGACGGTGCCGTTTAAATAGTCGTTCGCAGACAAAAGTTCGGCTTCGTCGTCTATAATAAGCGACCATACCGTAACGAGAACGTAGTAACGCGAACCGTCTTCGGTTTCGATGTAGTATTTCTTAGCGACGTCGGAAGCATCCGTGAGCGAATACGTAACCGAAGTTGCGACAGCCGAGCCGTAAAGCGTTACCGATTTTACGGTTTTGCCGTTTACCAAAGCAGTAAAATCAATGGTTTTGCCCGCTTCGGCGTCGATATCGTCGATTTTAATCAAGTCACTGTCGGAATAATCTTCTTCAGACTCGTAAACTTTTACCGTATCAAGCCCACTGATCATTGTCGCATAACGGGTGCTATTCTTTATGTCTTCCGCGGTTTTACAAACCTCTTCCGTACCCCCGCCGACAAATTGAGTTAAAACACCAATATTCACGAGCGTTAGACCTTCAAACGTTACGCCGCCGGCATAACACGGATCGTCGTGAACAAAGAGCGCAGCGCAGGAGTTTTCTGTTCCGGTAACGCTACCCGTTCCGATAATCACACTGTCTTTTATCGTAATGTTACTCATGTAAGACGGCAATTGACCGAGCAACCCGCCACCCGATTTAGTGGTTTTGTTTCTTTCAGCCAAATCGAATTTAAGCGTCAAACCCTCGAATACCACGTCGTAAGCAGCCGTCGAATCGAGATCGAATCTACCTGCAAATCCGCCGATCCAACCATAATAACGATCGTTTTTCATCTCTACGGTCATATTCTTTATCGTTGCGTTCCCAACGCCCAGCAGACCGAAGAAGCCTCTTTCGTTTCTGCCGTTTACGATATGAAGATTTTTAATAGTTTTGCCGTTTCCGTCGAAAACGCCTGCAAAACCGTCAAGTCCGATCGCCTTGGAACCGTCCCAATCGGCGGTCAAAGTTATATCGTCGTCAAGTTTGAAGAAGCCCTGTTTATTATTCAGGTAATCGTTCGTTGCCAACAAATCCGCCTCGTTGCGAATGATAAGCGACCAGATTTTTACGCTGAGGTTTATTGCGCTTCCGTCGGTTAAGATAATGGTGAATTCTTTTATTCCGCTAGCCGCGTCGTCGTTTTCAAACTTTATGACGCCATCTTCGGGAACAAGCATGTCGCCGTCGGCGGAAGATATAGAAGCAACCTCTCTGTCGCCTATATAATCGGAATAGTCAAGCCCGTTTTTGACGTCGGCTTCGATACCCGTAATATTTTTAGAGTGGCAAATCGAACATTCTTCGGTATTACCGACGGTTTCCCATTGATGCGCTAATTTTGCTTTATATGCGATAACGGTTTCGCTGTCCTTTTCGTAAACGTATTCGCCGCTTCTTAAACACGACTCCGCTTTGCTGAGCGATTGGTTCAACGTATAACCGCGCGCTACAAGATAATCCCCCTTCCAAGCGTAAGAAGAAATACCCTGTTTTTCGCGTACTACAACGAATTTGGTATCGTCGTAATCGCTGTCGCCGCCAGTCCAACCGTAAAGTTTATCGGTATTTATTACGCTGCAATCCGTAAACATATCATTATTGCCGTCGTTGAGGAAATAACCGAATGCCGAAATAAATTTCGCGTCGTCGTCGAATTCGCCCTCAACTTCGATGGTAACGCCGTTAAATTTGTTGTTTGCCGTAAGTAACGAGCCGATAAATCCGATATTGTATTTTGTCGCAGAAACGATATCTTTCTTGACCGTACCCGAAACATAAACGTTTTCTATATTGCAATTTCTTATATAGAGCGCTATTCCCGCAGTGCCTTTTGCATTGAAACGAACGTTTTTAAGCGAAAGATTTTTTACCGTCGCATTTTTCGTCAACGACCAGAACAGCGCATAACCTTCATTTTCAAGCGATATGTCGGATATCGTGTGATTTTTACCGTCGAAAACTCCTCTGAAGCTGTTCGCTTCGAGATCTTCGCCGCCCAAATCTACGGACATGAATATCGGCGTAAATTCACCAGTATAAGTTATATCGTTTTCAACCGTTACATAGCCGTCAAAATAGTATCCTTTCGATAAATCGTCGGAATTTACCGCGATTTTAGAAAGTTTATTCTTTAAATTATTAAGATCGGCTACCGTTTTGATCTCGGCATTTATAAAGGTCAGTTCTACTTCATAATCGGCTTTAGCTGTCTTGATCGTCGCAATTTTGGCTTCAGCGGAACCGATAAGCACGTTTTTGTCGATTTTCTTCGCGCCTTTATCGAAAACGTTCTTGTTACCGATTATGATTTCATTGACGTTATCTATATCGAAATCGTTTGTTTTTGAAAACTCGGGCAGTTGAATTTCTTCTTCAGCCAGAAATTTTACCGATAAATCGGTTTTTACGCTTAATCTTTTGACGGTGATATTCGCACGGGCGGTATATTTTCCGTAAGTTGCGGTTATCGTCGTTTGCCCTTCTTTAAGCGCGGTTACAATAGAGCCGTTATAAGAAACGATTTCTTCGTCGGCTATTTCGTATTGAATATCCGCATTTTCTTGTTTAACAGCACTTTCATAATACTCGGCAACCAAGGCGGAAGTCGTGGTTTCGTCGTCTATATCGATAAGCGAAAGAGTTATATCGGTTTTTGAAAACGCAACGTAAGATCCGTCGGTTACGGTTACCGTAGCGATATCGGTTATGGTAAAATATCTGTAAACAGCCGTTACGGTAACAGTTGCGGCACCTTCTTTAAGCGCGGTTATTTTATCGCCTTCGAGCTTTATAACGTCGGTTGCGCCGACAACGGACAACGTTCCCTTAACACCCTTGACCTCAGCACCTTCGTAAGTAATCGAATATCTCGGCGTAAAATCATCGCCTATATAAAGCGGAATATCCTTCTCTACGAATTCTATCACGGGAGTTTTATCCGCGGTTACGGTTATCGTTGCGGTATCTTCAACTCCGTCTGCCGTAGCGGTTACGGTTACCGTGCCCGCGCTTTTTGCGGTCGCTTTTCCGCTGCCCGCATCAATTTGCAACACCGTTTCGTCCGACGACGCCCACGCGACTTCGCCGTTTACGTTTTTGAGTTCAGCCGTAAAAGTCAACTCGTCGCCCTGTTCAAGCGTTATGCTTTTCGGCGATATGGTTATTTCCTTATCGGATGCAGCCGTTCCGCAAGCAACACCGAAAGACATAACCGTCGCTATTACAAGCATAATGGTTATAAATTTTTTCATTTCTTTTTCCTCCTTATTTTAAGCAACGCCCAATTCTCTCCATAGTTCGTCGATTTCTACACTCTCTTTTCTACGCGTCACTCTTAACCTTGTGCAATCGGCTTTCAAGGTAAGCGCGGCGTTTTCGTAATCTTTCGTTGTTTCAAAATCGTTTGGGTATACTTCCAAAAGCAAGTATCTGAAAGATATGGATTCGAGCGTGATTCTGTCAAGAACGACGGAATATTCGTCGGGGTTATCGTTTTTCAGGTATTCGATTTTCGCCTTAGCCTCGTCTATGAGGTTCAAAAGACCTTTCAAAAATCCTTTCGGGTAAACTTTTTCACTTGCGTAATCGTAAAATTTTGCGCCTATTATGCCCTGAGCGTGCAATACGGCATACCTGTTTCTCATTGCGTCGAAAATCTCGCGCATAGGCTCTTTCGCCGCTTTGAAATAGTTTTCAAAATATTTGTCTATGAGTGCGGAATAATCGCAATTTGCGTTCCATGCGAGTTTAGAAGAAAGATACGCCCTCAACCCATTGAAAGCCGTGGAATTTTGCGAGTTATAAGTACCGAGATCGAGTATATATGCCGTTTTGTTCTTTACCATGAGGCGATAATTTCTCTGCATAGACGAAAAATTATCGTAGAATACTAGGTGGTCCTGATAGTCTGCCTGATTGTAAACGTACATGAACATTCTTGAAGTCAGCGCGCTCCATGAACACAAAGTTTTGTATTCGTTTTCGTTCCCCTCTCCGTCGAACGATACGTAATAATCGCATGTACCGTGCGGAGCGTATTCGATATACAAATTAGGATGCAATCTGACGTTTTCGTCGATAGGAACGTAAGATTCCGTCTTTTTATCGTATTTCGCGGGAGGTGCTTCCGTCGCATAGTATGCAAGCCCGCACAGTGCGATATCGCGCTTCAGTTCGGTTTTTGCAAAATTACACGCTTTTTCGGTAAGTTTATTGAGGAAGATTATATACGAAGCCGAATCGCAACCGTATTTTTCTTTCATTGCTCTACACTTCGAGCAATTACACCACTTCATGTTATCTTCGCAAACAAAGGTAAATACGCTTTTATCGGGATTGGTGATAATATGCTCTTTCAGTCTTACCCAAGCGGCGTTGACAAGCCCGTCGGTATCACGCGTATAACATAACTGATAAGGCTGTAAGTTTCTATCGGTCGCACTCGTAAACCAGTTCGGATTGCTGTCGCCATACTCAGAATACGGTACGTACAAAAGCGAATTGTGAAGCGTTGCGCCGTAACCCGTCATGATTCCGGAGCGGTTAAGCCGCATGGCGTCGACTATATTCGGATCGACAGGTCTGAAAAGAATACCCGAAGCGTATGGCATACGCGTTTCGATATCGGGAAGTTCTTTGATATCATAGTCGTACAGCGATATATCGCTTACGTCTTTATCGAGCGAATAACAAAATTCTCCGTAATAATCGAACCCGAGAAGCCGTTCGAGCAGTTCGTAAGCAGCATACAAAACGCCGTACTTTCCGCCTACAAGGTATATAGAATCGCCGACGGTTCTGATATCGAAACCGCTGTCCGACGTACCCTCGTGCGAGTATTTTACTTCCGCCTTTTTTGAAATTGCATTGTTGCCTACGGAAATAGCTTTTAACCCTGCGTTGCCGCTCGCTTCGGAAGCCTTGACAACCTGCGGTTTGTGCCCCGTCGCTTCGCCGAAATACGACGCGAGAACTGCTCCCGCCTTCGATTCGTTTGACGAAGGCGAATCGGGAATTACTATTACATAATCGGTTTTGCCGTCTTTATAAATATACTTGTCCGTTTTCGTCGCTTTTCCTCCGTGAACGGTAGATAAAACGATCGTATCGTCTTTAATGGTTTCTTTTTTACAGCCCGCGCTCGCTAGAACGGATACAAATAAAAGTATCGTAACTATAATACTTATCGTCTTTTTAAGCATATCCCCACCTCACTTTACGGTTACCGTAACCGTCTTGAAACCGTAATTGCCGCTGTCATCGAAAGCGAACGCCGTGATTTTATACACGCCCGTTTTGGTAAACGTGTATTCTCCGCCGACAAGTTCTATTTTTCCTTCCGGGGTTTCAATTGTTATAAACGCTTCAACATTACCGCAAACGTTGTCGGTAGCACGGGCAGACGGTTTTATCTTATCGCCAAGCTTATACGAAGTTCCCACGTCGCGCAAATCGACCTGCGGTGCTTCTTCATCCATCACGTTAAAATAGAAATCGCCGACAATTTCGCCTTCGTTGTCTATATAACAAAGCCTGTATTGTCCGTACTTTGCAAGCGTTATCACATGTTCCTCTTCGGCGGAAACGCCGTCGAGTAAAACGCCGTCGGTATCCGCCACCGCATTGCCGTTCGGATCGACAATTTTCATTTTTACGCCGATATACGGGGTTATCATATCCTGATAAATCGCTTTGAACACGGTAAGTTTCTTACCTAAGGAATATTCCGCGCCGTATTCTCCGACGATAGATAATATCGGATCCGAATTATCGCGCACGGAATCGGTTATTTGTTGATTACACACTTTTCTTATTGCAATTTCGGCAAGCGTATCGCCATCGGCGGAAACGGACAAATACGCCTTTCCGCTCGGAAATCCCCCGAAATCACCGACCGTTATAATGTAATTGTCGTAATCAAGCCCGATTGTTTTCGTTACGTCGTTATAAGTTAAGGTTATCTTCCTGGCTGCGGAAGAAAGAGTAATTCCGTCAACCACCCTTTGCGTGCCGCCGTTTACGGAAACGTATGCGGAATCGGCGTCTTTTGCCGTAACAACCAACTCTAAACGTATATTTTTATTTTCATAATCTTCAAGCGTAAAGAGGATTTTGTTACAGTTTTCGGAAACCGCGCTCGCCTCTAACGAAAAATCGTTCATCAGCAAAGGATTTACGAAAGTTATCTTGCCGTTTTCGGTAAAACGATAAGTTCCAATTGCGCTTGCGTCCTCTGCGGAAGGAATTTTATATTCCGAAGTTACTCCGTTTTCCGAGTAGAACAAATTCTTCTTGTCGATTTTGCCCTTTACGCCGTCCCTCGTCACTGAGACGCACTTTACGGAATAAGATTTTTCAAACTTGCCGTTTTTGCCCTGCGCTTCGTAAATAACGGTACAATCTCCGCCGTTTTCAAGAGGAGTAAATACGCCTTTGTCAACCTTGACTTTCGTTCCGTTTTGCATAACGAAAACCGAGCATTTCAGCCTGCGACCGCCGTCGCTATAATCGATAACGTATAATTCGGGAACGTAATTTTCGTAACCCACTATATAAAATCTCGGGAATATCGGTTCTTTTTCCGCTTTGGGCGTCCGACCGTTTTCGACAGTCACATTATAAAAGCGTTCGATCGACTGTCCCGCTCTGTCCGACGCGAGGTAGGCAACCGTATAAACGCCGCTTTCCCTGAAGGTAAACGAATTTACATTTTCCGCTATCAACGTTTTGCCTTTAAGAATTTGCGTGGTCACGACCGATTTTCCGACCGCGCCGACAAGCGTATAATCGGCAATCGGAATATTCGTTCCCGTTTCCGCACGAGTTGCGTATTCGCCGACAAATTCAACGTCGAACGTATCGGCCGCGTTTATCGCGATTATATCTGCGGTTTTTATCGTTTCGTTGAGAAAATAATCTTTGCATACATATTCAAGCGTATATACTCCCGCCCGTTTCGGCGTAAATATTCCGTCTTTCAATTCGACCGCCGTTTTACTCGAGGTATGATAGTTAAACCATGCTCTGATTTTTACGTCCTTTACTTCGCTGTCGGGATCGTATGCGTTTGCGGCATACGCCTTATACCCGCAACCGACTACGGCGACGGGCAAATCGGTTTCTTCGTAATCTTCAAAGTCTATCGTTATTTTCGGTCCTTCATCATCGATTACGATATTGTTTTTGAAATCTGCGCCGTCATCGTCTACGATTTTAGTCACAAAAACGCCGCCGCGCTGCATATAAAAATACTTCGCGTACAGCGAAACGTAACATTCGCCCGTGGTAAAACCTTGCCACGGCTCGTCAAAGTGCGAAGGATCGTCAAGATCGGCTATCAAACGAGTCCATGAACCGTTATTTTTATTGCCGTAAACCTTTTTGGTCGCATAATCGTAATACACGTCGAAAGTTTCCGCATATACGTTACCGCCGTCGTGTCCGATATTCGCCATGGAACATATCGTCCATATGCCGTATTCGTCTACGCATTTTTTAGTACCGTTTTCTATACCGGTCGATTTTTGCCCCGCCGCGTTAGTACGAAGATAATTAGTTTTGTCGTTATCTAAATTGATTGCGGGATCTCCGTTATAATTGTGCCACAAAGTGACTTCAAAATAATTCGCTACGTCATGCGCGTCGGTAAACCTTACGGTAAGAGATTGAAAATCTATCACTCCCGTATCCGTGGCGATTACATTTGCGCTGAACAAAAGATCGTTTTCGGTCTTTTCGGATATATCGAAAACCTTATTGTAAGTAAACGAAGAGTTTTCGGTAAGCTCGGCATATATACCCGCTTTAGTTGCCGTGTTACCATTATTGTCGGTTGCAAAACTACGCGCGCTCTCGTATTCCGCCTCGTTATTGCCCGCCTGATACAGTCGGTCGTAAACCTTAAAATCGTAAACGAGTTTTTCGGTGGGTAAATCATACTCAACCTTATATGCTCCGCTTTCGCTTAAAAGGACGGATTCGCCCTTATAAGTTCTGCCCGACGGAAAAATAACTTTGCCCGCATACGTTGAACCGCCTGCATTGGCTTTATAAATTTCCAATTCGCTGTCTTTATAATATCCGCTTTTGTATTCGCCCGTAAGCGTATAAACGGCGTTTTTGGCAAACGCCGAAAATGCGCCCGTTATACAACAGACAATTACAGCCAACAGAAAAACACAAATAGAATTTCTAGTGTTTTTTTTCATTCTTTGATACCTTCCCCAAAATGTTTTTTTTCATTCTTTGATACCTTCCCCCAAAGAGATAGCGCCCATAAACTTTTTAGAAAAAATCGAGAATAGAACGAGCGACGGCACTGCGACCAGCAAACTTGCCGCTATTTTTTCGCCGACCGTTTCTATACCGCTGTTACCCGCGTTTTTGGCGTTATATAAGCCGAGAGCCAAAGTAGGATAATTTTTCAAATAGATATACGGAGTTTGATAATCGTTCCAGCTTTCGACGAACTTTATGATGAATATCGTAAGAAATGCCGACGCCGTAAGCGGAAAAAATATTTTCAAAAGCACTTGCGCTTCGCTTGCTCCGTCTATTTCCGCCGCTTCGGCAAAAGCCTTGGGCACGCTGCGTATCACCGTCCCCACGACAAAATAATACATTCCCAAAAAACTCATTTTCGCTATGACCGTCATGCCGAAAAAGCTTTCGTAAAGACCGAGTTTTTTCATTATCAGAATCTCGGACGGCAACGCACCGACAATCGGTACGATCATCGCAAACAAAACGATATAATCGAGAATTTTTAAAAATTTGAATTCATAAACGTTCCTCGCATACGCCACGACGTAAATGGTCAGCGTGCCCACGAATGCAACGGTGAACGAGTACAAAAAAGAGTTGAGAAGCATTCCACCGAATCCGAAAGTCTTTGAGAGCAACGGATTAGTCGTATTCACGTATTCGTAAACAAAACTTTGATAAACGGTCGTATAATTATCGATCGTCCATTCTTTTGGCATGCCGAACTTGTTATAACGAAAGTCGAGTTGCTCTTTGAAAGTCGTTATTATACCCCATATAAACGGCGCGATAAGGCATATTATGTATACGCCCAGAATTACCGCCGTTATTATTTTGAATACGGAAAACCCGTGCTTTTTAGTCTCCGCACGCATTTCACATTTCCTCCATGGGGTCGAATTTGTTAAGAACAAGCCTTACGACAAGCGTAAGCGGAATAGTTATAGCCGAAATAACAAGCCCGAGCGCCGCAAGTTTCGGATAATCCGAACGCGGACTTACCATAGTTTGCTGGAAAAGATAATACCCTACCGTCTGAATATCCGTAGGCGCGTTTTCTATTCCGTAAAACTCGTAAAGATTGAACTGATTGGTAAATATCGACGCTATGCCTATAACGAGGAGTGTTTTTACCGTCGGGAATATCATGGGCAAGGTAACATGCAGGAATTCCTGCGCTTCGCTTGCCCCGTCGAGCTTAGCCGCCTCCACGACGGATTCGGATATTCCGCGCATCGCATTGACGTAAAGCAAAAGCGACGTTCCGAACCCGCACCAAAATCCGTACATAAACACGCTTATGAATGCTGATTTCGGTTCTTCAAAAAAACCGCTCACGGGCTTATTCGTTATTTTGGACAATATTTCGGAAAACCCTTCCGACACGAAATATTCGTAAAGCATTACCGTAGCCATAACCGAAATTACGGACGGAAAGAACAATACGACTTCTATCGCGCGACCTATTTTGACCGTCTTGTAGATAAAGAAAGATATCACTATCGTGAGCGGTAATTTTGTCACCAATCCGAGCAGCCAAACGAGGACGGAGTTCGGAAAAAGCTTGCTCCAGTTCCTGACCGTCGCCATCTCTTTAAAAACTTTCGCAAAATTTCCGAATGCGGCAAAAGTTTCTTTCTGCCCGTCGATATTTACGAAAGCAAGTCGTAAAGAGTTTATGTTTACCGCTACGTAAAATATCAAAAACTGAACGACGGGCAAGACAATCAGGAAAAGACAAAAAATAAGTCTTTTGGTTTTTTTAGTCATATACGTTCCTTAGTATCTGTTTTTATAATACTCGTATATTCCGTCGAACGCCTGTTTGGCGGTATACTTCTTATTCTTTATAACTTCTATAACGTTTAAGTAATCGGTACCTTCAACGTTTGTTTTGAGCATCCATGCGGGGTTTAACAAATCGCCTTTTTTCTTGTAATAATCGCTGTCCGAAACAGGATAAATCAGGCTCGTGTTATTGCTCTTTACAAGATCGTAAACACTTTTTGCGTAAGGAGTAAGTTTTGCGTATTCACCGTCCGTCAACGAATATTCATAAGGTCTGGTCGCACCCGTTATAGCGTTGAACTCTTTGTTGCTTTCGTCGGTAAAGCAAAACTGAAGGAATTTTTTAGCAAGCTCCTGCTTTTCCTGCGGAGAGTTCTTAAGTATCATCGCAGTTTGATAACCCGTGTCTACGAGCGTGGTTTTACCTACTTTTTCTTTGGAAATTTTAGGCAAATTCAATATCTTGTATTGTTTGTTTTCGGCTTTGTATGAATCGCCGAAATTTTTCACGATTTGCGAATTTCTGCCTTCCGCTTCGTGTTGCCACCATATGCCGTCAATCAAAAACGCGCCCTTTTCGGAATCTCTGTCGGAAAGAATGAAAGTTTCCTGAGCGTCAAACTGCGTCGTTCTTCCGCTGCATGCGGAGTGGAGATATTTGCCGTTGTCGCGCATCATCAGTTCAAGGAATTTATAGGCATAGTATCTGCCCGCGCTTTTCGCGATTTCTCCGCGATTATCGTTTCCGAATGTAACCGACGGAAGATTTTCAACCGTGCCGTCGCTGTTTACGCGTATCAGATTATCGGCAGTGCCGCTCATTGAAAAATTGCGTCCAATTGCTTCGGCACCGTCGCAATCGGCTATCAACTGCGTTAAAAACCAACGAACGTATTCGGGGTTTTTACCCGTATAGATAAACGGTTTGACTCCCGCTTCGTCAACCATATAGTCGCATAACGAAAAGAATTCGTCGTAAGTTGCGGGCGTTCCGTCATCGTCGGTACCGTACACGCCGTCAGGACCTTTGGAAAGATAATCGCCGTCAACGGTTTTTATGTAATTTATGCCGTTTTCGGTAACTTTTTCGGCATATTTTTTCTCGTTGTTTTTCTTTATCGGAGAAATAACATAGTTATCGGTCACCTTCGTTCCGACGCTTGCTTCATCGTACGCTTTGGTCAGATACAGCCCTTTATTGAAAAAGAACTCCGAATCGTAAACGAGGTTATAAAACGCATCGCCGTAAGGCAACCCGTAATAATGAGTTTTACCGTCTTTTTCAACGCCGTAAAATTCGCGGAGATTTTCGTTTAACACGGATTCCACGCTATGATTCTGGTTATACGCATTCTCGGTTACTACGTCAGTAATATCCAAAAGCGCATTTTTAGCGACGAAATCATAATAATTGCTCACCTGTTCGGCAAAATATACGTCGCTGCTCGCGTTGGCAAGTTCGTCGTAAAGCGAAGCTCCGACATACGACGACTTGATTACTTTCACTATTACGCCCTTTTTATTCCCTACTTCGTAATCGGCGTAGGCGGTTTCAAAACGTGTTTTTACCCCGTCGAGCCATTCGGCGCCGAATCCGCCGTTATATACTTCTACATAAAGGTACGTCTTCGTGTCGTCGACTTGTTCTTGTTTCGTGCAACCGAAACAAAGCAATGCAGTTATAGTGCAAAGAAATAAAGCAAGTAATTTCTTTCTTAAATCCATATCACACCTCTGTTTTACTCAGCCGACTATCCGACACATCCGTCTTGCCGACTGTTTATCTGTATTGATTGTACCATTTACCACACTTAATTGGAATAGTAATTATTGGTTATAATTTGTGCAAAATTGCCAAATTTACTGTAGGTTCCTCGCTTTTTTACCGAAAACCGACAATTTACCACTTTTAATTTGACTTTATTGCACGCATAAGGTATACTTTGGATATGATAAACAGACAAGATATCGATAAATATATGTCCGATATTTCGACAGTGAAATATTCGAATATTATAATCACTAAAATCAGACTTATGGAAAATAATCCGAACCAATATTACGAGTACGAAAGCAACGAAAGGCACGATTATTGTATTCAGTACGTATTCACGGGCGAAGGGTATTTTTTCACGAATAAAACGCTTTATCAGATTAAAAAAGGCGACGTATTCTACCTGCCCAGAAACAGCGAACATTATTACAAGGCAAATCCGACCAACCCGTACGGTTACTACTGGATTCATTTTAACGGGAACGGATTTGAAAAATATCTGTCGCTTTTAGGCTTAAACGACGATCATCCCGTTATCGAGAATTTGTATGATGAAGAAATAATTGCCGTTTTCGAGGAAATCATAGAATGTTCAAAAAATCCGAGCGACGAAAACGAACTTTTGCTTTTATCGCTCGGTTATAAACTTCTTCAATTACTCGCGCGCAAAGCCGAAGTTAAATCGGAAATCAAAAAATCCGGCGTGAACGACGAACTTGCTAGTCAGGTAACCAATTATATTATTGAAAATTTCAAAAAGGACATCACTTTGGAAGATATAGCGAAAAAAGTCGTTATGGACAAATTTTGTCTGCTTAAAACGTATAAGAAAGTAACCGGGGTAACTCCGATACAGTTTTTGATAAATTATCGCATAGAATACGCGTGTTTTTTGCTTAAACAGGGGTATAGAATTAACGAAGTTGCCTACGAATGCGGATTCAACGACATTTCGAATTTCAGCGTCCGCTTCAAAAAAGTAATAGGCGTGCCCCCGAGCAAATTCGGGAAATAAGCCATTGCAAGCCGCTAGTCCGCCAAAACGCAAATCGTTCCCGCGCAAACTATAAATCTTTTATGAAATATTCTCCGGTAAAAATGGTTAAAAACACCAAACGCCACAAATTCTTTACGCATAAAATTCGTTTTAGGTTTGACTTACTCCACCAACAAAAGCCTGTCGCAAAAAGCGATGGGCTTTTGTTTATGCATGCGCATTTCAGCGGGGGCTCGATGGGGGAGAAAAACTGCGTGAGCAGTTTTGTTTGCTTACGGATGTAAATATTCCTCCACTGTCCTGCAAGCAAACCAAACAGCCCTGTGTGGCTGTTTGTCGGGGCGGCGTGCAAAACGCCGAGCCCCCGATGGTCCACCAGACGAGTAAAAATGCCGATCTTATGGCAAAAATAGAAGTCGCTTCGCAAGAATATAAACAAGCCTTTTTCGGATGTTAATCTAAAAATTTTGTAGATTTATATACTCGTTTAATATTGTAAACACTTTTTCTTCTGCTTTTGATAGTTAAGATGGGCAGTTCACATTCTCCTGCCATAGTGGCACCTGCCACCTGTCAGATAAAATAAACACTACGACCTTGTAAGGCAATTTAAGTAAAAATTTAACGGGAGAGCCGTTTTGTCGGCTCTCTCGTTTGCTATTCGCGGCTATTTTTATCCGCCGTTTCTATCAGCCTTCGCGCTTTTTCTTTATTATAAGGAATGTCGCCGCGCCGACGGCTACCATCATTGAAATGACGAAAGCAATAATCAATCCGACGTTTACGGGCTTTTTAGCCTTTATGATTTCAAATTCATAAACGTTTTCATTGCCGCATTCGTCGGTAACGGTAACGGTATATTTGCCGATTTTCGCCAAAGTTTCGCCTATTTCATACTCGATGGTTTCGTCGTTCACTTTAACCGTTACGGTCGATTCTTCCGAGAGTTCCGAAAGTGTAACTCCGCCCGAAGTCTGCCCGCCGTTTTCGACGCCGGTGATGACGAGTTTGGGAGCGATCTTGTCTATTTCAAACTCGACTTCACTCACGTTGCCCGCCTTATCTTTCGCGACGACCTTATATTTCCCGCTTTCCGTAATTAAGGTTTCGGAAACGTAATCGCCTATAAATTCACCGTTTTTATAAAACTGAACGATTAAATCACTCTCGGTAAAACTAACGCTTACGTCGTCTTTCCCTTTGCTTCCGCGAGTCGTTCCCAAAACAGTCAATTCGGGTGCGATTGTGTCGATAACGAACTTATAGACCAACTTTTCACCGTCGAAGTTTTCAAAAACGATGACGTATTCGCCGTCGTCTTTCAGCTCGACGCCGCTGTTGTATTCGATATTATCTCCGTCCTTTGTAGCCGTAACGGTAATTTCGTCCGTCCATTCGACGGATACCGTTCCGTTTGTATATCCGACGTTTTCTACACCGATGAGCGTCGCGTCAATCGTCGGTTGCTTATACTCGACAATTTCTATTACTGCGGCATCGCCCGTTCTGAATTCGTCGGTCAGGATAATCTTATACACGCCGCTTGTTCTGAAAGAGAAGAAATACGTTCCCGCTTCTATAATCACGCCGTAATCATCTTTATCGAGCTGAACCCACGTTTCCTGCCCGTCGGTCGACTTATAAATCTCTATCGACTGAATCAAGCCGAGTTCATCCTCGCTTTCGTCGATCGAAATATCAAGTCTTTTATCTCCCAAATTTTTATCCGCCTTTATTACGGGCGCGTTACGGGATATAATGATTGAAAACGATTCCGACCAACCGAAACGGTTGACTGCCTTTACGAAATACTTTCCGCTGTCAGTAAGTGCGAACGTTTCGCCGAACGATAACTTGCCAAGTATATTCTCGTTTTCGTCATACACCACGAACATTGCGTCCAAATCGTAAGCGTCGTCTATCAAAACAGTCAACTTATCGTTAAAACGATATACTCTGTCGAGTTCG
>CAKQXZ010000051.1 GCA_934292955.1 uncultured Clostridia bacterium | reverse complement strand
ACAAGCTGCTTGCCGAATGCGAAAAGGCGGGCATGGTCAATATCGGAATGAACCACCACAATTTCGACCTTAACGGGGTAATCAATTCGTCGGCTAAGCCGTATTCGAGAGATACCAACCCCGACGGCAATTACGTCAAGTGGCTCGATTTGTATTATCAGTCGTGGTACACGCTCGTTAAAGAATTCCCCGAAGTAACATATTGGGAAATAGACAACGAACCCAACAACCCCGACTTTATGTGGGACGGGCAGTCGCACTCGGCTTACTCGCTCAAGCAGATGGCGGCGATTACCGCGGACATGTTTTATTATGCGTCGCGCGCGATACATGACGCGAACCCGAACGCTATAACGATAATGGGCGGGCTTACCGAGCCTACCGGCTTAGGCCGCGGTAACACCGCTAAATTTTTACAGACCTTATACGACGATATAAAGAGCGGCGAGTTCGGATATTTTTACGGCAAAGAAGATAAAGCCAACGCTTCCAAAAACCCCGACGATTATTTTGAAATCGCGTGCTGGCACCCGTATATGTCCGAATTCAATCAGAAGAATTTTATAGAAATCAATAACGAATACTATCAGATAGTGCTTGACAACGAAGGTAAGCATAAAAAAGTGTTCTTTACCGAAATAGGCTGGAACGACACCAATATGGGCGGCGAACAGAACGCGATATCGGCTATGACCCAGATGTACGAAGCGGTTAAGACTATGCCGTACGTCGAAACGGTCAACATTTTCAAGCTTTACGACGTGGGCAAAAAAGGCAACTGGGACAGTTACGACGAAGTAAGATTCGGACTGATACATGATCCCAACCCGTCGCGCGTGTACTATAAACTGGATATCGAAAAGAACTCGATAAACATTGCCGAAGACGGACGTTGCATTCCCGGCGCGCCCAAGAACAAGGCGTATGAATATCAAAGACTTGCGGGCGGCTCCGGTAGCCTGGAAGTCCTTATGAGTAAAGGTTAACGATATTTTTCATTGACTGCTGAAGGGGAAAATATGAAAATGAAAAAAATAATTTCTTTTCTGCTTTGCGTTTTTCTTTGCACCGGCATTTTTTCGGCTTGCGGCGGCGATACTCCGACGTCTTCGTCCGTTAAAAAGCCCGACGATTCTTCGTCTGCCGTGGAAGATGTTCCGCTCGACGTTAATCACGGCATAGCCGATCAGAGCAAACTGTACGGAATCTGCTATCTTATCGAAGACAGAGAATATTACGGATCGCCGTTTACCGCGCGCGATTTCGATATTGATTTTCAGTTGATAGAAAATCTCGGGGCAAAGACGGTGCGACATTGGATGCATTTTAACTATCTTCTGACCGATAAGCAGACGATAAATTCCAAAAACTGCGAAACTATGCACAAAGAACTTGCCGAAAGCGAAAAACGCGGTCTTGTGGCGATAGGAATGAATCACCATAATTTCAATAACGGCTTGTCGAGCGTGGGTAAGGTAAGGCGCAATCTTTCGACGGGCAGTTATTATAAACAGTGGCTTGACGATTACTATACGTCCTGGTTCACGCTTGTTAAAGAATTTCCCGAAGTAACCTATTGGGAAATGGATAACGAGCCGAATAACCCCGATTTTATGTATGATTGCAGCGATCGTTCGTTCTTTACGAGCGACATGATGGCAGATATTTATACCGATATGATGTATTACGCTTCCCGCGCGATACACGACGCTAATCCCGACGCGAAAAGCGTAATGGGCGGACTTACCGAACCTATGGGGCAGGGTAAGAGCAATTATGCAAACAGCAGACCGTCGAACGCGGAATATCTGCAGCGAATATACGATAACATCGCAAGCGGCGAATACGGTTACTTTTACAGTACCGAAACCAATGAAACGGCTTCGCTTAACCCCGACGATTATTTCGATATAGCGGCGTGGCACCCATACCGCGATACGAAAGATTTCGATCCCGAATATTTCATTCAGGAAAATCACAAGGTTTATCAGGTCATTTTAGATAACGAACATAAGCACAAAAAAGTGTTTATAACCGAGGTAGGTTATTCGGATACGGGTAAGGGCGACGACGTTGCCGCCGCTAACGTTATGGCTATGATGAAAGCGTTTGAAGAAAGTATGCCGTACGTGGAAACGGTTAATATCTTCCGCCTGTTCGATAACGCCGCTACTACCTGGGCGGCTGGTCACGACGGAGTTTCGAGATACGGGTTCTTTGCCGACCCCGATCCCGCAAGAAGTTATAAGGACTGGACTTCGACTACCGATATGGTGGCGGGCGCGCCGAAAAAACTCGCTTACGAGTATCAGAAAGCGGCGGGCGGAAAGGGCAGTCTCGATCTGCTTACAGATTACTACACAAAGAAGTGAATTAACGTTTTCGGCTGTATAAATAACGCCGCCGAAAGACAAAAAAACAAGGTCGAAACATACGGAAAATCCGTGTGGAAAAATAAAAAAGGCTACTCCGCCATAAGGAGAAAAAAGGGAGAAAAGTTATGAAATTAAAACACAGTAAACTTCTTGTTGCGATTCTCGCTCTCGTTTGCTCTGTTACCGCCGTATTCGGAACTCTTTCGGTTGCGGCAGACGAAGAACCGGTTATACCTGTAGTTAAACAGTGTACCATGGGCGATTTGCCTTACTTTACATGGAAAGGCGAATATAATGGATACGCTTTTGATCGTACCAAGGTTAAACTTATGTATACCGACAGCACCGCAAGATACTTCAATAAGGACGTTGAAGGATACAACCTTAAGGATTTTGCTGAAAAAGTCAATGATAACGCTCTTAAACTTGACGGATATACCGTTGAAAACTGGCAGTATAAATTCCCTGCGACCGGCGGAAGTATTGTTGCCGTAGTAGAAAGCAAAATCGAAGGTAAGATTTATTGGGATTATACCGGCGTTACTCTCGGCGGTTGGATCGACTGGAACAACCTTTACCGCGTTTACAAAAAAGAAGCGGCAACCGGCACGGTTACTTTGCTTACCGAAGCATATCACACCAATGCAGACGCATTCAAGGCGGAAGTAACCAAAGGCGTGTCTGTTGACGTTAACGTAGGCGACGTTGTTTATTACGAATTCGGCACGGATGCGGACAGAAACTTCCAGGACTTTACCAATGCGACTATTTACGCGCAGATGGCAGGAACAAGCGACGAACTCACCGACGAACTCCGCAACGAATATATCGCTAAACTTCAGGCGCAGGTTGACGCTCTTAACGAAAAGAAATACAGCGAAGAAAACTGGGCTAAGATTCAGGAATATCTTTCCGCATTCAAGACTGCGGCTAGCGGCTACAAAACTCTCTCGCCCCTTATGGTTGCTTATAATCAGGCTTCCAAAGATATAGCGGCTGTTCTCGAAAACAATATCGACAATATCAAAATCGAACTGAAAGCGGCGGTTAAGGCTTATTACGAAGCTCTTACCGAAAGCAACTACACCGCAGAAAACTGGGCTGTAATCAAAGGCGCGTACGACGATTTCAATAACTCGATCGACGCGCTCGAAACCGAAGAAGAAGTAAGAAATCTTTATACCGAAAAGATGGCTGCTATGAAAGCGGTTAAGGCTTCAAGACAGGGAATGAAATATCTCGATTATCCGTCGACCATGAACAAAAACGGGTATAGCTGGATTACGGGCGAAGTCGTAGATACCAAACTTATGACGGGTTCGGTTGCGAACGGTCTTCTCGATTTCAACGCCAAATTCGATTCTGAACACAAAATGTATAACAACACGCTTTATCCTACCGGAACTCCCGCGGCTTATGCCGAAAACTGGAAATGGTACGTTACCGGCGAAGCGGGCGTTATAACCGTATTCAAAGCGAACGTTGACTGCCGGATTACCGTTACCGATATCCGTATTGCGGACGGCAAGGGTCAGAACGGTTACACCGACGAAACGACGCTTACCAAATATATAGTAAGAAACGGCGACGTTAAGAAAATCGATCAGATCAAGAAACCTACTTCGGATGAAGATTTCAGCGGCACTTACTATCTGAAAGCGGGCGATATGCTCTATATAGAATTCATTGCGCTTTCCACCATAGACGCAGGCAGCCAGAGAAACACCGAATCGCCCTATGCGACCACCTTCCTTGCAGACTCCACCGCGTTTAACGAAGAAAAATACGCAGATCAGAACCATGACCTTCCCGAAGAAGTAACAAACCTTATAAACGAAAAACAGACTCTTCTCGACGAATGGTATGCAACTCTTACCGAATCCGATTATACCGCTACCAACTGGCTGCAGGTTAAAGACGAACTCGACAGATTTGCCGCAAGATGCGAAACCGAAGTTAATACTACCGAAGACGTAGAAAGAGTTTACAACGAAGTTCTTACCGCGGCTAAAGCGGTTAAGACCATCGCTCAGACCGAAGCCGAACTTAAGACCGCGCTCGAACAGTATGTTGCCGACCTTCAGAAAGAATATGACGAACTTGTTAAGAGCAATCATTATTCCGACGAAAACAAAGCCGCTCTCGACGCCGCTCTTGCAAACGGTAAGACCGAAATAATGGCTGCAAAGACCAAATCGGCAGGCAACACCGCTAAACTTAAAGCAATCGGCGCGCTTAAAGCCGTTGAAGCTTCCGAACCCGAAAAAGGCTGCTCTTCGAGCGTTGCTTCTATGGGGCTTAGCGGACTGGTTCTCGCAATCGGCGCTGTTGTAGTTGCGCTTAAGAAAAAAGACAGATAATTATTTTCGTCTTGCGAAAATTGCTTTTTACAAGAAAAAGTAAAAAGAAACGATTTTAGTTTTAATAACTAAAGTAAAAAACCGAAACACTACTGAATCTTACTCGCGGCGGCAGAATCGTCGCCGCGGTAAGAGATTTTTCAAGGGGATTTGCCTATGGAAGAAATACAAGCCCGACTCACCGCCGAACAGGTGCGCAGAAAGGGCAAGTGGCGTAAAAAGTGGGAATATATAAAGAAATTCTGGCCGCTTTACGCAATGCTTTTGCCGCTTTTGCTGTATTTGTTTATATTCAACTATTACCCGATGTTCGGTTTGCAGCTGGCTTTTAAGGATTGGTTTGTCCGCAAAGGAATATGGGGAAGCCCGTGGGCTACTACCGACGGTCATCTCGATTTGTTCAAGCATTTCAATCAGTTGTTTACCACGTCGCAATTTTCGGAAAAACTGATAAACACGCTGAGAATATCTTTTCTTAAAATGTTGTTCGGTTTTCCCGCTCCTATTATTTTAGTGCTTGCGCTTAACGAACTGACATCGGCAAGATACGGCAAGTTCGTGCAGTCGATTTCTTATATACCGCACTTTCTTTCGTGGGTTGTTCTGGGCGGAATATTTATTTCGCTTGACAAATCCGAAGTATTCCAGTCGGTTATGACCTGGATGACCGGACATAAAGTGCATTTCTTCAGCAACGACGATTTATATATAGGCTTTATCGTTTTCTCGAGCATTTATAAAGAAATCGGATGGGGAACCATAATTTATCTCGCTTCGCTGATGAATATCGACCCGCAGTTATATGAAGCGGCTTCGCTCGACGGCGCGGGCAGATTCAAAAAGATGTGGTATATAACCATTCCGGGGCTTATTCCCGCTATTTCGATAAACGCAATACTGTCTTTGTCGAATATAATGTACGCGGGCTTCGACCAGATTTACAATACTTATAACGACGTTTTGTCTGGTAAAGGCGAAACGCTCGAAATGTATCTGTTCAGACTGGGTATTCAGGGCGGTAACTATTCGCTTTCGACCGCGATCGGGTTGTTTAACTCGGTGGTCGGGTGCATTCTCGTCGTTATAACCAACTTTATAACCAAGGCGATAGGGGGTGACGGAATATGGTAAGCGCAACCGCCGAAAACAAAAAGAAAAACACAAACGCGTTTGTGCGTTTTCTGAAAAGAACGTTCGGAGCAAACGCTACGGATATAGTCTTTAACGTTATTCTGTACGTTCTGATTACCGCTTTTCTGGTTATAATGCTTTTGCCGTTCGTTTACGTTATTTCGGAATCGTTCAAGTCGCGTAAACTTGTGGACGGCGTTCCTACGGAAATATGGAGTTTTGCAGCCTACGTCAAAGTGCTTGAAAACGAAAGTATTTTCCGCGCGTATATAAACACGTTCTTCACGACGATTTCGGGCACGCTGCTTGCGGTCGCGCTGACGACGATAGGGTCGTACCCGTTGTCGAGAAAACCGCTGGTAGGAAGACAAGCGTTTATAGTTTACGTACTTATAACCATGCTCTTTTCGGGCGGACTTATTCCGTTCTATATCCTTATAAGAAACGTTCTGCAACTGACCGACAGTTATTTTGTTTATATTATAATCGGGGCGACGGGCGCGTTCAATATATTCATCGTCAAAGGATATTTCCAGGGTATACCCGAAGAACTTTACGAATCGGCTTCGCTTGACGGAGCGGGAGAATTCAGAATTTTCTTCTCTATCTATCTGCCGCTTTCAAAACCTATAATCGCAACGGTGGCGTTGTGGGTTGCGGTAGGCAAGTGGAACGATTATATGACGGGTCTTCTTTATATCAATTCTTCGGAAAAACTGTTGATACAGAACGTTCTTCGCGGAATGCTCTCTAAGGTGTCTTCGAGTTCGGGTATCGGCGGAGATTCGTCGCTGCAGGCTCTTGCGGAGTCTACCAAAATGGCAACCGTTGTTATTTCCATCATTCCCATAATGCTGGTTTACCCGTTTGTTCAGAAGTATTTTACAAAAGGAGTTATGTTGGGATCGGTTAAAGGATAACGACAAAAAAACATTATGAGAAAGTATATTTTAGATACCGATATCGGCGACGATATCGACGACGCCTTCGCGCTCGATCTTGCGTTAAAGAAAAATCTTCCGCTTGTCGGCGTAACGACGGTTTTCAAAAATACCGACGACAGAGCGCGTATCGCCGAAAAAATGCTTGCGCTTGCGGGTAAAAGTCTTCCCGTTTACGCGGGGCTGAGTCAGACTCTGGACGGTATAGCCCGCACGACCGAGCATTGCTGCCAGTGGACGGAAGATCTTGCCGATAATAAATATTCGCCGGAAAATTTTAACGGTAAAAATTGCGACGAAAACGCGGCAGTGGACTTTATTGTAGAAAGCGCGAAAAAGTACGGAAAAGATTTGTATATTCTTGCAATCGGTCCGCTTACCAACGTTGCGGCGGCTATTCTTCGCGATAAAAAGGCTTTGGGCCGGATCGGCGGGGTTATAATGATGGGCGGCGATTACGCCAATCAGTACACCGAGTGGAATATTTTCTGCGACGTGAAAGCCGCCGAAGTGCTGTTTACTTCGGAACTTAATATTACGGCGTTCGGGCATGAGGTGACTTCCGGATTTTCTATAACGGAAAGACAGCAGGATTACATTTTCAATATGAACGGGGACGCGTATTCTTCTTACCTTTCGGAACTTTCAAGACTGTGGGTTTTATCTAAGCCGTCGCTTAAATGGAGAATCGTTCTTCATGACGTTCTTGTTGTAAGACAAGCGGCGGAAGAAGGGTTCTGTAAGACGAAAGAGATAGAAATGCATCTCGAAACCGAAAACCCCTACGTTTACGGCATGACGATAAATCTTGATAAATACGATCTCGTCAAATCGCCTGCGGGTAAAAAAATTACTATTGCAATCGATCCCGATATGCGGGAAATACTCGATACCGAAATGAAAATTATCGGATACAGGGAGGATAATTTATGAAAAAAGCACTTAAAGTCTTATGCGGTCTGCTTTCGGCGGTAGCCTTGTTCTCTACTGCGTCGGCTTGCGGAAAAGGCAACAAAAAAGACGACAAAAACGTTATAAGAATCTTTACCTATTCGGGTAACGAATTCGAAGGCGCGACGATGGACTCGGTCTTCAAACAGATCGAAGAAAAAATCGGCGTAACGCTCGAATTCGAAGGCGCAACCGCCGAAGATTATTACACAAAACTTTCGCCGATGATAGGCAGTCTTGATATTCCCGACGTTATCTGGGCAGACCCCGATAACTCCGACGGTGCGTTTCAGTCGTGGGCTGATCCCAAACAGGATCTGCTGTATAATCTCGACGAATATCTTTTAACCAACGAATCGAGATATCCTTATCTTAACAAACTTATTTACAGCGAGCAGTACAAGAACATTATGTACTACGACGGGCATTATATCGTACCTGCGGTAGAAACTTCCACCGCGTGGGCTATCTACTACAGAGCCGACTGGCTGGAAGCGATCGGTTTCGTAGACGAAAACGGCAAGGCGAAAGCTCCCGAAACGCTTGACGAATTCGAGGAAGTTATGAGCAAATTCTCCGGAAACGACCTGTTTACCGACGCTAACGGCACTAAGTCGGGCAGAACGTACGGTTTGTCTCCGAGCAATCAGAACTTCTACGTCAATCCCCTTTACGGCGCGTTCGGAATTACGCCCGACTGGGATATCACCGAAAGCGGCGAAGTTTCTTACATGTATGCAAGAGAAGAGTTCAAACCCTATCTCGAATGGATGAACGCGATGTATCAGAAAGGATACATTGATCCGAGTTTCAACGAAAACACCGGCTTTACCGATCGTAACGCGTGGTACGAAGGCAAAGTTGGTTGCATTATGACAAACGGCGAAAGCCATATGGAATGGGTTGTAGGTAACTTCGAAAACGCTAACGGCACGGATAAAGTTATCGTAGGCGCGCCTCCTGTAGGAACCGGCAACACTTCGAAAATCACCGGCAAAACGCTCGGCGTTAAAGGTCAGCGCGGCTTCTCTAACTGGGGCGGCTACTACGGCGGTTATGCCGTTTCAAAAGAAACGAAGGACGTTTACAAAACGCTCGATCTTCTTGAATATCTTATCTCGCCCGAAGGCTCCAAACTCAGACTTTACGGAATAGAAGGCAAACATTATACCGTAAATGCGGACGGCGGAATCGTTGCCGACGTTGAAGGCAGAAACTCCGAAAGATCAAACTTCTTCGCATCGGTTACCGACGTTGACGGTTCGAGCGTAAACGCAGGTCTGCATAAGATCGGCGGCAGATTCGGTTATAACATCGATTGGGATGAATTCGAAAGAAGCGGTCAGATAGTGGTCGCTACCGATATCGGTTCGCTTTACCCCAAATATCGCAGTCTTGTTACCGAAGCGAGAAGTTATACCAAATATCTGCAGACTTCGCGCTTGCTTAACGTTACCGCGTTCCCGTCTTCCATTTACACCAAAAAGGCGGCAGTTCAGAATATTTCGGCATCCTTTATCAATAAGGCTATAATCGGACAGTCCAACCTGACCACAGATTGGAATAAGATGCTTTCCGAAATGGATAAAGCGGGCTACGGCACGGTTAAAAACGTTATGAAAGAAGTTGCGACCGAACTCGGAATTATCGGCTGATTAAATATCGGTTGAATAACTGAAACAGACTTTCCGCAACGCGGGCGCGTCGATTTTGCCGCGTTTGCGCTGCGGATTATTTTTTAATTTTAATCATGAAAAAAGTTTTATCTTTAATTGTCAGCTTAATAGTAGTTTTTTCGGCGTTTTCCTTTATAGGCTGCGGCGAGAAAAAAAGTGCGGTTTTTAACGAAAACGAAATTGTTCTTTCTTTTTCCGCTATGAGCGATATTCATCAACAGAAAGGGAAAACCGATATAAAAGACAAACTCGTAAAAGCACTCGGTTACGCCGAAACGCTTAACGGAAAACCGCTCGATCTTGCGTTGTTTGCGGGCGATCTTACCGAAGAAGCATGGAGGCAGACCAACGTAGGAGAGCAGACCGATTATACGACCACATATAACGCCGATATCGATATGCTTAAAACGGCGTGGACGGAAGCGCTGGATCTCGATAAAACGGGTGTCTTCTATGCGCTCGGAAACCATGAAACCGATCCGTCTAAACTCGGAGAAGAAGTTATGGGCGCATTGCCTGCGCTGTTCAAACAGCAACTCGGCGACGAGTTTTTCCGCATAGATTCGGACGATTCCGCGCCCGAACTCGGAAGAAGACATGCGGTCGTTAACGGGTATCATTTTTTAGCCGTTCAGCCCGATTATTACTGGACGGGGTACGGTTATTCAAGCGAAATGCTCGATTGGATAGACGGCAAACTTAAAACCATAACAAAGGAATCTCCCGAAAAATATGTGTTCGTTACCGCGCATCCGCCGCTGTATGAAACGGTTTTCGGGTCTTGCACTCCGACCTGGAGCGATTCGAGCCTGAAAAAAGTGCTTGAAAAATATCCGCAGGTAATTTATTTCAGCGGACATATTCACAACGTTTTACAGGATGAAATTCAGCTCAGTCAGGACGGATATATTACCGCCGCCGACTGCGGAAGCGTTAAATATACCGACTGGATGAATAACGTCAACGAAAATCTTACAAGATTCGATAACGATTGCGGCACCCGCGTAAACGACTTTTCGCAAGGACTGCTCGTTCAGGTCGATAAATCGGGCAACGTAAAGATTACGCGCTGCGATTATTATAAAGAATCGGTCATCAAAGAACCGTGGCTGTTGTCTTATCCTAAGGCGGACGGCTCGCATCTTAAGGCTTACGATAATCAGAGCAGAAGAGATAATAATAAGGCTCCCGAATTCGCGGACGGAACAACGCTCAACGTTTCTTACGATAACGGAACGTTCAATCTCGAGTGGAACTGCGCGACCGACGACGATCAGGTGCGTTATTATTTAGTAAATCTTTATATGAAAGACGGTACGTCGAGCGTTAAGATAAAGACTTTTTATCTTGCGACTTTTACTTACAGATACGATAAAGTTTCGGATATGCCTACGCATTTTGAATGGTCTTTTACCGAGCAAAGCGTAAAAGAATATTGCGAAACGCATAAAGTCGAATACTCGGGCGATATATCTTTCGAACTGCGCGCGGTTGACGTGTGGTATGCTCCGAGTAAATCGATATTTGCCGCGTATAAGGCGGCATAATTGTTATGAAATAATAAAAAGCCCGCCTATAGGTCGATTATCGGCTTATAAACAAAAAAACGACTTGGAAAAACCGGGTCGTTTTTTGCTTTATGGCGTGTAATTGTCCGGAATGTATGGGTGCGGCGTCGGGGGCGTGCGCGTAAGCGGCCGGATTCTCCTTGGGTAGGGTAAGCGGGCAAGCCTGGGGATGACGAAAAGAAAAAACGTTTTTTGACGGAAAAACGCTTGACAGAGACCGGCGGATAGAATATAATAAACGCTGTAAAGTAAATATGCTTTACAGGGTGGTTTCGTATGGAAGGCAAAGAGCGGACGCTTTACAGGGCGTATCTTTTATACGGCGCGCTGTTGACCGACAGACAACGGGAGATGTTCGAAGATTATTTCGGGCTTGATCTTTCGCTGGGGGAAATAGCCGAACTTCGCGGCGTTTCAAGGCAGGCGGTTAAGGACGCGTTATCTCATGCCGAAAAGCAGCTCGCTTTTTACGAAGAAAAACTTGGTTTGTGTTCGCGTAACGACAAAATAGCCGAAATTGTGAACGAAAGCGATCTGACGGACGAAACCAAAAGCAGAATAGAAGATTTACTGGAGGGCAGATAATGGCGGCTTTTTCTTCGCTCGGCGAAAAATTGAATCACGTTTTCAGCAAACTGACAAAACGCGGAAAACTGACCGAACTCGAAATCAAGCAAGCCATGCGCGAAATCCGCATTGCTCTTCTGGAAGCCGACGTTAACCTTAACGTCGTGAAAAAGTTCGTTGCCGACGTGTCGGAAAAGGCACTCGGTCAGGATATTCTGAAGAGTTTAAGCCCCGCGCAGCAGGTTGTAAAAATAGTTAACGACGAACTGGTCGCGTTGATGGGGAGCTCCAACAGCAAGCTGATAGTTTCGTCTGCGCCGCCCACAATCGTTATGATGTGCGGTCTTCAGGGCGCGGGGAAAACCACGCTTTGCGCAAAACTCGGCGCATACCTTAAAAAACAGGGTAAGCGCGCTTTGCTTGCCGCTTGCGACGTTTACCGTCCCGCTGCGATTGATCAGTTGAAAACGATCGGCGAAAAAGCGGGTTGCGAAGTGTTCTCTTTAGGGCAGATCGATCCCGTTGAAATTTCTGAAAAAGCGGTGGAGCATGCAAAACGTTTCGGGTTCGATTACGTTATAATCGATACCGCGGGCAGACTGCAGATTGACGAAAAGTTGATGCAGGAACTCGAAAACGTCAAGGCTGCCGTTCACCCCGACGAAATTCTGCTTACCGTCGACTCTATGACGGGGCAGGTTGCGGTGGAAGTTGCCGAAACTTTCAATAATCGTCTTGACGTTACGGGCGTGGTGCTTACCAAACTTGACGGCGATACCCGCGGCGGCGCGTGTCTTTCTATCAAGGCGGTTACCGGTAAACCGATAAAGTTTTCGAGCGTAGGGGAAAAGATAGGCGATCTCGAGCCGTTCTATCCCGATCGCATGGCGAAACGTATTCTCGGTATGGGCGACGTGCTTTCCATTATAGAAAAAGCACAGGAAGCCGTTACCGAAGAGGACGCCAAGAAAATGGAAAAGAAACTGAGAGAGAATTCGTTCAATCTTGAAGATTATCTCGAACAGTTCGGCATGATAAAGAAAATGGGCGGGTTCGGGAGCGTTCTCGGAATGATGCCCGGAATGAGCAAGGTCAAAGAAGGCGATATCGACGAAAAGAAGATAGAACGCGTTAAAGCGATTATTCTTTCTATGACCGTGCGCGAAAGACGCAATCCCGACGTGCTTAACTATTCGCGCAAAATGCGCGTGGCAAAGGGTAGCGGAACGACAATTCAGGAAGTCAACGCTTTGCTTAAGCAGTTCGAGCAGTCCAAACAAATGATGAAGCAACTCAAAAACCGCGGCGGAAAACTTCCGTTCAAGTTTTAATTCGGTAAACTTCCGACGTGGTTTCGGAGTTGAAATATAAAATTATAAATAATTTCCGGAGGATGGAAAAATGGCAGTAAAAATGAGATTGACCAGAATGGGCGACAAGAAGAGTCCTTTCTATCGTATCGTAGTCGTTGACTCGAGAGTGGCGCGCGACGGTAAGTATATCGACAAAGTCGGTCACTACAACCCGATCAGCAACCCCGCAGAAGTAGTTATCGACGCGGACAAAGCTAAAGATTGGCTCGCTAAGGGCGTTCAGCCTACCGAAACGGTAAGAGCGCTTCTTCTTAATGCCGGCATTATCGAAAAGCCCGCTAAACTCTCGCCCGCTAAGACTAACCCCAAGAAGAAAAAAGACTGATTTCGTTTTTTTTCGGCGCATAAAGACAGGGAATGCCGCAAATTTTTGCGCGCGTTCCTTGGGTTACGCGGCTTTTTTGCCGTTATGCGCGGCTTAATTGATGCGAGTTTACGGAATGCGGCGGTCGTTTTGGGCGGCATGATATGCCAGGTCTGAACATTGCCGCTGCTTAAAAGACGGCGTTGCTTTTGCTTTGCGCCGTCGGATATATAAACCACTGTTTGATGCAGGCGGTATTTTTGTATTATGGGAGAAACGATATGAACGAAATGCTTGATTTGGTAAAATACATTGTAGGAACTTTTGCCGAAAAGCCCGAAGACGTTAAATATATAGTCGATCAGAACGGAAGCCTTGTTAACGTTACCGTTGTTCTTGACGAAGAAGATATGGGTAAGGTTATAGGTCGCCAGGGGAAAATCGCTAAGGCGATGAGAACTCTCGTTAAGGCGGCTTCGGCTAAGAGCGGTCTGAAATACAACATCGAAATCAAAGAAAAGAGCGAAATCGCCGAATAACGATAAATGGAAAAATTACTCGTTGGCGTTATCGTCAAGCCGCAGGGGATTCGCGGAGAAGTGAAAGTTAAACTTTTCACCGACGACTTCGATTCCGTTCGCGGGCTGAAAGAGATTTTTGTAGACGACGTTCTGTATCCGGTGCTTAAAATGCGCTGCGATAAGGACGTCTTTATGCTTTTTAAGGGGGTTGCGGACAGAAATGCCGCCGAACTTCTTCGCGGAAAAGAATTATTCGCCGATAAAGACAAGGTTAAAAAGGACAAAAACAGATACTTTGTCTGCGACGTTCTCGGTTGCGCGGTGGTGTTTGACGACGGCGAAGTTTTCGGACGGGTTTCGGAAATTCTTACCGCGCGCACCGATATTTATTACGTCGACACCGAAGACGGGCGGGCGTTGTTTCCGCTTATTCCGTCGCTTAACGCGCGGTTCGATATTAAAAACAAGACTATAACGGTGGATAAAGACGTTTTTCTTAAGGAGATGCATTATGAGAATTGACATTCTCACGTTGTTTCCCGAAATGTTCGTGCCGCTTACCGAAAGCATTATCGGGCGGGCGGTGAAGAACGAAAAAGTCGAAATTAACGTCGTGAATATCCGCGATTATACCGAAGATAAACACGGAAAGTGCGACGATTATCCTTTTGGCGGGGGCGCGGGCATGCTTATGATGGCGCAACCCGTCGTTTCGTCGTTCAAAAAAGTAGACCCCGAACACAAGGCGTTTCGCATTTACATGTCGCCTAAAGGCAGGCGGTTCGAGCAGAAGCATATTAAAAAACTGCTTACGCACGATCATATAGTTCTGCTTTGCGGGCATTACGAGGGGATTGATCAGCGCGCGCTCGACGGGTGCATTGACGACGAGATTTCTATCGGCGATTATGTTCTGACCGGCGGAGAACTGCCCGCAATGGTGGTTACCGACGCGCTTTGCCGCTATATCGGCGGGGTTATCGACGACGAAAGCCTGAAAGACGAGTCTTTTACGGATAATCTGCTCGAATATCCGCAATATACGCGCCCTGCCGATTTTTACGGAGATAAGGTTCCCGACGTGCTGCTTTCGGGTAATCATAAAAATATAGACAAGTGGCGGCTTGAACGCGCGGAAGAAATTACCGCCGAAAAACGCCCCGATCTTTATCGAAAATATATTAAAGCCAAACAGCGCGCCGAAGAAAAGGCGAGACAAGAGAAAGAAAAACAAAGAGCCGAGCGCCGCGCTTTATTAAAAAAGACAAAAGAAAACGATGCTCGCGGTTTTAACGGCGAAGATAACGGCTGTGAAAATTGCGGACAAAGCGGCAAGCAGGGCGGCTCGTGCGGCGGCGATTTATTATGAAGTTAAGAG
>CAKQXZ010000050.1 GCA_934292955.1 uncultured Clostridia bacterium | reverse complement strand
TTAAGTTTTCTTTAATCTTATCTTTGTACTCTGCCGGAGGCGTTGCCGTTTGCAAGGGCTTCCACTTCGGAAACCGAAACCATATTGTAATCGCCCTCGATAGAATGTTTCAAGCAACTTGCCGCAACCGCAAATTCGATTGCGCGCTGAGAATCATAGTTGTTTAATAATGAATAAATCAAACCGCCGCCGAAACTGTCGCCACCGCCGACACGGTCAACGATATGCATCGCGTATTTTTTGGAAAAATGCGCTTCGCCGTTCGTATAAAGCATACCCGACCAGTTGTTATCGTTTGCGGAAAGGCTTTCGCGAAGAGTAATCGCCACGCCTTTGAAATTGAATTTTTCGGTGAGTTTTTTCGCAACGGATATGTAACCGTTCCTGTCGAGTTTGCCCGTGTTGATGTCAGTATTATCCGCTTCGATGCCGAAAACGTCTTTCGCGTCTTCTTCGTTCGCGATACAATAATCGACATATAGGCAGACTTTTGACATAATTTCGCCCGCTTTTTCTTTGCTCCACAACTTTTTGCGGAAGTTGAGATCGCACGAAATCGTTATGCCTTTTTCTTTCGCTTTTTTGCACGCTTCGAGAGTTATCGCGGCGCATTCGTCGGATAAAGCGGGGGTTATACCCGTAAAGTGAAACCAGGTAACGCCGTCGAAATTTTTATCCCAATCAAAGTCGTTTATGCTCGCCGTTGCAATCGCCGAGCCTGCTCTGTCGTAAATAACCTTACTCGGGCGTTGGCTCGCGCCTTTTTCGCAATAATAAATGCCCACTCTGTTACCGCCGCGGACGATTTTGCTCGTATCCACGCCGAATTTTCTTAAACTGTTGACTGCCGCCTGACCGATCTCGTGCGCGGGAAGTTTGCTTACGAACGCGCAGTCCACGCCGTAATTAGCCAAACTCACGGCTACGTTTGCTTCAGCGCCGCCGAATGTGGCTTCGTATTTTTCGCTCTGGACAAATCTTAAATAGTTTTCGGGCGCAAGTCTTAACATAAGCTCGCCAAACGTTACAACCTTCATAATTCTACCTCTTTTATTATCTCGCATGCCCTTTTGCAGTTTTCGGTTACGTCGCCTTTCATCATAAACGAACCGCCGACCGCAAAAATCTTGTCAAACTCTAAAAACTCTTTCAGGTTGGTCAAATCCACACCGCCCGTCGGTATAAATTTAACCTGCGGGAACGGACCGGATAAAGCCTTTAACGCTTTAAGCCCGCCGTAAACGTTCGCGGGAAAGAACTTGACCGTCGTTATTCCGAGATCCAGAGCCTTCATGATTTCCGTCGGCGTTACGCAACCGGGATAATACGGAATACCATGTTTACGAACATATAGCGCGACTTTTTCGGAAAATCCGGGGCTTACTATGAACTTTGCTCCGGCATTTACAGCACGACTTGCCTGCTCTTCGTTTATAACCGTTCCTGCACCCACATTCATATCGGGGAACAGTTTCACGGCAACTTTTATCGCTTCTTCCGCACAAGCCGTTCTAAACGTAATTTCCGCACAATTCACGCCACCGGCTCTTAATGCCGACAACATTTTTTCGGTTTCTTTTACATCTTTAATCACCACTACGGGTATCAGCTTATCCATATTTTATACTCCGCTGTATGCCGAGAAACCGCCGTCTACGGGAATAACCGTTCCCGTCACGAAACCGCTCGCCTTATCGTCGGATAACCATAACAGGCAGCCGATGAGGTCGCTGATTTCACCGAATTTCTTCATCGGGGTTGCGGCTAAAATTTTGCCTGTTCTTGCAGTGGGCGTGCCGTCCTCGTTATACAAAAGCGCGCGGTTCTGATTGGTTACGAAAAAACCGGGGGCGATTGCGTTGCAACGAATTCCGCAGGGCGCAAAGTGAACGGCGAGCCATTCCGTAAAGTTGGAAATGCCCGCTTTGCAGCCGAGTATGCGGGAATTTTAGTGAGCGGACGGAAGGCGTTCATCGATGAAATATTTATGATATTGCCGCTGGTTTTAACCATACCTTCGGCAAATACCTGCGTTACCAGAAACGCCGAAGTAATATTAAGGTCGAATACGAACTTAAGCCCGTTTTCGTCGAGCGCAAAGAAATCTTTCAACCCCTCCGTTCCGAGCATTTCGGGCGACATGGTTTCGTTGTCGCAAGTGGCTTTCGGGTTGTTTCCGCCCGCACCGTTTATTAGGATATCCACCTTGCCGAATGCGCCGATAATCGTGCTATAGGCTGACTTTATGCTTTCTTTATCAAGACAGTTGCAACGAATCGCAATCGCGTTTTCGCCTATTTCATCAGCGATTTTTTCCGCCGCGTCGTAGTTAATATCAAGCAGTGCAACCTGCGCGCCGCAAGCCGCCAGAGCCTTTGCGAACTCGCCGCAGATAATTCCGCCCGCGCCCGTTATCGCCACGCTTTTGCTGCTTAAATCAATCTTAAATGGTAAATCGTACATAATAATTCCTTTAGTTATTTTTTTAAGTCTTTTTGTACAGCTTCGAATACGCCTGCAAGATACGCAGCGCCCAAAGCCCTGTCAAACAATCCGTAACCCGGTTTTGCGTTTTCGCCCCAAATATTTCTGCCGTGATCGGGGCGCAAATATCCGTCGAATCCGTTTTCTTCCAGAGCGCGGACTATGGAATAAATATCAACGTTCCCCTCTGCGGTCTGATGCCCGTTTTCGTAAAAATCGGTGTCGCTTGTGAACTTCAACTGACGAAGATGTGCGAAATATATTCGCTTTGCGTACTTCGCCGCCATTTTAGGCAAATCGTTGAACCTGCCCGCCCCGAGCGATCCCGTACAGAAGGTTATTCCGTTATGCGGATCGGGAACGGCGACAAATAAACGGTCGTAATCTTCTTCCCTGCCCACAATTCTCGGCAGTCCGAAAATACCCCACGGCGGATCGTCGGGGTGAATCGCCATATTCACGCCGACTTCGTTGCACGCGGGCATTATCCCGTTAAGGAAATACACAAGATTCTCGAACAATTTCTCGTGCGTCATGCCCCTGTATTCCCTAAGTAAACCGTTGAGTTGCTCGGGTGTATAACTTTCGTCCCAGCCGGGAAGACGTAAATTGTGCTTATCAAGTTTGTTAAAATCGGCTTCACTGTATGAAAGCGAAGTAGAGCCGTCGGCGTGCTTATAGTACAAATTCGTGCGAAACCAGTCGAACACGGGCATAAAGTTATAACAAACGCACTTTACGCCGACCTTGCCACAGTTTATTACGTTCTGCGCATAGTTTGCGATAAGTTTATCACGCGTGGGCTTGCCAAGTTTTATATCTTCGTGGACGGGAATGGACTCGATTACTTCCATTTCAAGCCCCGCATTATTGCAAAGGCTTTTCAACCGTTCGAGTTTTGAAAGTTCCCACACTTCGCCGACGGGAACGCCGTAAACGGCGGTGACTACGCCCGTCATTCCCTGAATTTGTTTTATGTAATTAAGCGGTATGCAATCTTTTTCGCCATACCAGCGGAATGTAAGTTTCATATTATTTCCTTATGTTTTTATACATAGGTCCGTAGGCTTCGCAAGCGCGGTAGTCCTGACCTTCTTTGTCCATTCCGAACGCGTTCCATGCCGCGGGGCGATAAATGTCCTTTTCGTCTACGTTATGCATACATACAGGAATACGGAGCATCGAACACATAGTGATAAGGTCTACGCCGATATGTCCGTAAGAAATCGCGCCGTGGTTCGCGCCCCAATTGTTCATTACGTCGTATGCCGACTTAAACGCGCCCTTGCCCGTAACTCTCGGAGCAAACCAGGTGCAAGGCCAAGTGTAGTCCGTTCTCTTCCAAAGTTTGTCGGTTACTTCATCCGGAAGTTTAACCGTCCAACCCTCGACGATCTGAAGAACGGGTCCTAAACCTTTGATAAGGTTAAGTCTTATCATAGTAGCGGGCATTTCGGCACGCGTTACAAAGCGCGAAGAATATCCGCCGCCGCGGAAATATCCGAGGTCTGCGTAAGGCCAGGTCGTTGCCCCCATCATCGTGTCGATATCTTTGTCGGTAACTTCCCACCATTTTTTCATTACGGCGTTGCCATTTTCGTCCTTTACTTCGCCGCAAGCGTCCACACAGCATGCGCCCGAGTTGATAAGGTGAATGAAGCCGTCCGCTTCTTTAGCGTGACCTTCGAGTTCGTAACCGGTAACGCGTTTAACCGATTCGCCCGACCAGTAAGTACGAACGTCCGCAAACATCTGCGCTCTGCCAGTGAGCAACTTCATAAACAACATGCTCGTTGCGTTGAGAGTGTCGTTTTCCGTTCCTAAAATATACGGCTCTCTTGCGCCGTTCCAGTCGAACGACGAATTAAGAATCGATTCGGGGAAGTCGCAGTTGGGATAGAAGTCCGTCCACTGTCTTTGACCTTGGAAACCGCCGACGATAGCGTTATGCCCGACCATCTCTTCTTCTCTGCCCTTGGGAAGTTTCTTGTTGCCGTTGAACAAGTCTTTTATAATGCACGCCATTTTTGCGGTAAATTCCCAATCTTTTTCCTTTTGAGCGGGAGTTTTCTGCATTTCGACGGGATTCTTGTCGAAGTCGGGGCGGCATTTTTCTTTTACCCACGCGAGAGCTTTTTTATATTCGGCTTTGTCGTAAATGCCTTCTGTCATACGGCGGATAATTTCAACTTCGTCCACCGATTCCACTCTCATTCCGAGATATTCTTCAAAGAATTCGGGGCTGATGATAGAACCGCCGATACCCATGGTAACCGAACCGATTTGCAAATACGATTTACCGCGCATAGTCGCAACCGCAACTGCGGCACGAGCAAAACGGAGCATTTTTTCCTGTACGTCGGCGGGAATGGACGTGTCGTCCGCTTCCTGAACCTCGTGTCCGTAAATACCGAATGCGGGCAAGCCTTTTTGCGCGTGGGTTGCTAAAACCGAAGCGAGATAAACAGCGCCCGGGCGTTCCGTTCCGTTAAAGCCCCAAACGGCTTTTATCGTCATCGGATCCATGTCCATGGTTTCCGCGCCGTAACACCAGCAAGGCGTTACGGTAAGCGTAATATCTACACCGGCTTTTCTGAATTTATCCGCACAAGCGGCGGCTTCTGCGACTCTGCCGATAGTCGTATCAGCGATAATCACTTTAACGTGTTCGCCGTTAGAATAGAAAACGTTTTCTTCGATAAGTTTTGCGGCGGACTTCGCCATATTCATGGTCTGATCTTCGAGCGATTCGCGTACTTTGATTTTGCCCCGTCTGCCGTCGATAGTCGGTCTGATACCTATTACCGGATATTCCCCAATGAGTCTTGATTTTGCCATAATTTTTCTCCTTTATTAGGTTTCGTTATAATTCTATTTCGGCAACTCGTACCGAGTAACTTCTGCCGTAATCGAAAGGTTTTACCGCAAACGAATTATCTTTGTTTATTTTGATTTTTTCGCCGCTGTCGAGCCATTTCGCACGCTTTGCAGTAAAGTTTAATTTTACAGTACTAACGTCGCCGCCCAAAGCAACATTCGGATCGGCACTCATATTTACGTTTTTAATCACGGCGTAATATTTTTCTCCGTCGGTTAAAACATCGGCATTTTCGGCTGTCTTGTCTGCGGGATATGCACCGTAAATAAAGCCTTTGTTCGCCTTTACCCATTTACCGATCTGACTTAAAAGGCATTTATCGGTTTCGTTTACCGAGCCGTTTCCTTTAAGCCCCGTATTAAGCAAAAAATTGCAACCGAACTTGCGGCAATCGATTAAGTTTTCGATTAACTCTTTAACCGATTTGTAATTGCAATCGTCTTTTGTATAGCCCCAATGGTCATTCAATACCTGGCACATTTCGCCTGCGATCGGCTTTTCGGAAGTATCTACAAAAGCGGGTTTCCCGCGCTCGAAAGTAACGCTGTCTATCTCGCGGTGACCGGTTTTACCGCATTCGCTTAATCCCGTGTTGTTGATAATTATTGCTTCGGGCTGATATTTTCTTATCGTTCCGTAAATTCTGTCTTCCTGCCAGTCTTCGTTAGGCTTATCCCACATTCCGTCAAACCAGAACCCGCCGATTTTTCCGTAATTACGGCACAGAATTTCTATGCTCTTATCGAGATAATCGATGTATTTCGGGAAATCGTTCTCGTAATCGGGATTATTCCAATCGAGCAGCGTGTGATAGAAAAACGGAACGACGTTTTCTTTGTTGCACTCTTCGACGAACTCGCGGATAAGATCGCGCCCGCTTGCAGAATGCGGCGCGTCGAAATCGTTAAGCCCTTTCGTATCGTAAAGCGAAAATCCGTCGTGATGGCGAGTTGTGAGCGTGATATATTTACACCCTGCCGCTTTCGCCGTTTTTACAAGTTCTTTCGCCCACGTTTTTTTAACATTAAATCGATTTACAAGGTTATTATATTTTTCTTTATCCGCTTTTGGATTCAGGTGCAGATACCATTCGCCTTTACCCACTACGCTGTAAAGCCCGAAATGAACGAACAAACCGAACCCGAGTTTTTTGAACCGTTCAATGTATTCGTATGCCATAATTTTCCCTCCCTTTGTCTTTTAGACGATACCCGTTTATCGTTTTTATTTAATATACAACATTTTTTCGCCCGTTTGCAAAAGTTTTAACAAAAATATTTCCGTCCGTCACTCTTTCTTTTTTCTATAACCGTTCTTTTAAAAAAATCACCCCTCGAAACGGCATAAATAAAAATTACACTGAACGCTGTTTTTCAAACTTTTTTATAAAAAATTTGCCTTCATATTGTAATGAAAGCAATCCTCATTTATCCTAAATTCTCGCGAAATTAGAATATACGGCTGAAAAATAAATTTAATTGAATTTGTGCAACATACGCCGTCACTCCCGAGTTATCGTGAATACGGTTTCAAGGTCGTTTTTGCGGTTGCGATCTTCTATGGATTTCAAAAACAAATCGTCTTTTTTGCCGCCGTAATAATGCTGTATAAAGTATTTCATCTTATCGAAAACAATTCCGAGGTCTTTCATTTCATCGATAACAGCTTGCATTTCTTCATAATTTTGTCCGCGATACTTATACATCTTTGCAAATTTAAGATACCAGTGTTCTCTTTTTACTCTGAGTTTCATTTCTTCGTTGCTGACTTTAGACAAAGCGACTTTATAAAGGCTATCCGCCACTTGCAAAAATTCGTCGGGGTAATATTCGGGAAACATCATATATGAACCTAACAAATGAAGACCCGTGCCGTTTTCTTCCTTGAGTTTATCGTCGAGAGAAGCCAGCGTTTCTTCAAATCTTCGCTGAACTTCCATAAGACATCCAGCCGCTTCGCCGTAATAATACTCCATAAATCCGCGATATTCCTCTTCGATATTCGTTTCCGGATTCCATAAAAGTTTAGCGTAAAGATATTGATTTGCTTTAAAAAGCGGACCGATTGCACCCTGATCCTCGTACTGAGCAAACATTCCGATTATATCATGGTCGGCAAAGTATCTGATTCTTTCGGGCGTTATCTTCATATAAGTTCCGTATGACACAGCCATACAACCGTTTGCCATGTATTCCCAAACGTATACGTTTTTCGCTATTTTTTTCCACTCTTCGAACTCGGCTTTAAGTTTGTCGTTCAATGCACAGTTTTCGCTGAACTTATGAAACCTACAACCCGAAGAGCAAAACATAACGATTACGTTGTCTTCAACTTTCATCCCGACGGGCGGAATTTTTGTATAATTATAAGCAAACGTTTCGATGTGTATCTTTCTGTTTTTTACGCGTTCGTCATTCTTTTGCCATTCTTTTATGTTTTTTGCGATTTGATTTACGGCAAAAAGTACAGGCGCACTTCGAACAGGCTCTCCGTCCCTGCCGTATTTACGCGCGATTTTTTCACATTCCGGACATTCGCAATATTCTCCCCAATCGTTTTGCGTAACCGAAAACACCGTCATTTCAGGTTCGTTAAGAATCCATTTCTTCAATTTTTCGGTCATTATGTTTATAACGTCGGGATTAGTCCAGCATACTTCGCCTTCCCCCCAAGGGAAACCGAAATCATCGTGAAACCGCCCCACGCGTTTATTTTGGTCTTTTCTCCATGCGTAATATTCGGGATGAGCCTCTATACCGACCTCCTTGTCGTACGGCGGGAAAAAGACTTCAAAAGAGGTATGCGAACGCGGTTTCGCCCATGAAAGCGACCCGCCGAAATGTTTAAGTCCGTACGGAACGTTTTCGATATTCGAGCGAAGTCTTGCGGCAAATTCTCTGTTCCATCGAATATCAAACGAATACATCTCTCTGAACGCTATTTTAGGCGTGTAAGTTATCTCGCAGTCAGGTATTTCGAGGTTTTCTATATGCGGACATTTATATGCTTCCGGAGCGTAAAATCTGACGCCTAAAAACCTTTCGAGAAATTCGTATACGGCATAAAGTTTGCCGCGCGCGCCGCCGTCTAAAACGGCAACGTTTTTTTGTACTTTAATGTAGACCGAATCATCCGAAAAAGTTTCGCGAGGAACTTTTATTCCGAATTCGCTCAATAGTTCGTCGTTTCCGCCGATAATCACGAAATTTTCGAATTTGTCGCTTTTAACCGAAGA
Source organism: uncultured Clostridia bacterium (assembly GCA_934292955.1). Next base: position 7,050 of record CAKQXZ010000050.1, on the reverse strand, counting down.
GCAAGCAGCATCTTTGCCCGTGCAAAAACGCAAAAACAGCGAATATTCAGAGATTGCCGTTTCGGTTGTAGCATCCGTCGGGTTTTTATAGTTGATAAGTGAAACGATTTCACCGTTTTTTATGAGTTGCATATATCCTCCGATAAGAGTTACTGATTTTTTATAACATTGAAACCGGACAAAATATAATTTTGTCCGCAACTGTTGTTGCGTTGAGCTTTGGCTTTGCCAAACCGCCGTTTATGTTCTAATACTGCGCTCGAAATCCCTTGCAAGCAAGTTTTCTCGATTGTATTATAGCTTTTTATTCGCTGTTGCGCAATCAAATTTTTACGCCATGGGCTTTACACGTTTCTTTTATCTTTTCAAAGTCCTCTTTAAGGTACGGACTTTTTGACGGTAAAGCGAATTCGTGCTTTGCGATTTCGTATAAGCATTCAAAATTTATAGGCTTCGGTTCGCCGTAAATTCGCATAAAATTGTTGTAAACTATGTTATTGAACGCTTCGTCGGATAAATCAAGTCCGTACAAAACCGTGCCCCAATGTTCTTCAAGCCCCGGGAACGGATGTCTTCCGTCATACTCGCCTTTTTTGGTTAACAAATTTATTTCATAAGTAACGGTTTCGGGGTAATTTTTGAAATATTCTTCTTTAGTAAAACCTGCCGTACCATGGTTGCCTCTGTCCGTGCCGAAAATAAATCTGTCGGAATGATTTTCCATGATTTCTTTCCACTTTTTCGGGTTTTTAGCTATTACGAAATATTCTTCGGGACCCGGAACGTTATCGAAATGAACGCCCTTATATGTAGCGATAAGTTCTTCTACAAACTCGGGGCGATCGCAAAAAAAGCCGAAGTGAGCGAACGTGAGAATAAGGTTCGGGTGTTTTTTTAGAACGTTCAACGCCTGATCCTGATACTCTTCTTTGGCAAGATACCCCGTTTTATAATCATCCTCCCACATACCGATCGGATCGCCGACGTGAATAATTATGGGCAAACCGATTTTTTCGGCATAGGCAAAAGCGAGTTCGTACAGCGGTTCGTCTATTCTATGCTTCCACACGCTTTGAGCATTCGGTTTTGACTCGATAATTTTCCAACAATCGAAGCCCGCTTTTACCGCAAGCTGAATTTGTTCAAGAAACCCCTCCGGCGTAACTGGCGGTTTTCTGTAATCAAGACAATACCCCGCATACCCGTACGGCGCGAAAGCGTTTTTTAAATAAAGGCACTTGCTGTTATCGAGCTGAGTTTCCTGAAAAAACGTGTGTGCGTTCAACGCAAGAAAATTGGTTCTTTCGATATGCCCCGCCTCGTTAAACCATCTGAATGCTTGTTCGCTTTCGCAAAGCGGAAAATCCATTGAAATATGTACGTGCGAATCGATATATTTATTTGTTTTCATTTTTAAACTCCTTAAAGTCGACTACTTTCAAATTTTTGCGGGCTTCTTCCGCGGCAAACACGAGGCAATGACCGTTGACCGAATCGTTTATATCGGTTACGGAAACCGACGCTCCGTCGCCCCTGATATACGCCAGCGCATCATGGACAAGCAAATAATCGCCGCCGCCGTGCCCCGCGTATTTAGAATGATTTTTAACGTTACCCGAAACGTCGATTATTTCTTCGTTGTATCCGAAATTCTTGCCCGAACGATCGAATTTTCTCAAAATAAATTTATCGTCTTCGAGATGCCCTTCTATCTCGCCTTTCGTGCCGATAATATGTAAATATCTGCCAGCTTTGCTCGTACCGCCAACCATTGTGAAAGTAGCCGTAACGCCGTCTTCAAAAATAGTCATGAGCGTTTGCCTGTCGACTATATCGCCGCCGCAGGTGTACGCGCATTTGCCGTAACGATCTTTTTTCAAAAACTCTTCCTTTTCTTCTTTGGTTATTTCGTCTATAGGCTTACCTATGCCCGCCCATGTCTGGAATGGTAAAGAGTCGAACTCTAGATGAACTTTTTGTGCAGAATACAAGCAAGTCGCACTGTGCGGACAGTTATAGCAGTATTCGGTCGCTCCGTCGGGGGCATTTTCGGGTATAAACAAAGCGCGCGCGCCGAAACTCGATACATAACGCGGTTCGGATTCGTTATGCAGCCAGCAAATAAGATCGGTATCGTGACATGATTTTTGCAGTAAAAATCCCGAACCGCATTCGCTTTCCATACCCCACTTTCCGCGTACGAAACTATCAAGAAAATGTGCGATCCAAACGTGTTCGTTCATCTCTATGGTTAAAACTTTTCCTATCGCGCCGCCCGCTATAAGTTCTTTCGCCGTACGATAATACGGCGCGTAACGCAAAACATGGCAAACTATTATTTTTACGCCTTTTTTGTTGGCTGCACGCTGAATATCAAGCAGTTCCTTTTTATTGTTCGTGACGGGTTTTTCAAGAATTATGTCGTAACCGGCGGCGATAATCTTCATAGTTGTCTCGTAGTGCGCTTCGTCCATGGTCGCATTGATTACCGCGTCGGCGGTTATATTTTTCGCCAGACATTCATCAAGATCGGAAAAAACCGCATCGTCGGACAAATTGTATTTTGCTTTTGCTTCGTTTAGATGGTTCTTGTCTGTATCTACAGCCGCAACGATTTCGAGTTCTTCGGGATTTGTAAGCGAATAATCGGCGTAAACCATACCTCTGTTGCCCGCTCCCAATAAAATTGCCTTAATTTTCTTCATTTAATTTACTCCGTTTACTCGTCGATGAGATTAGTTAAAAATTTATCCGATACGGAATTATGCCCCACGCAAACGTTTATTGCAGATAGCTTAGTAATAACGACCGAACCTTTGCCGTTATGCTGTCGTCAAGAAAGACCACCGTTTTATCAGCTAATTCCATATTCTTTTTCTCCGCCGACGAAAACAATCTCTATAATTATATCCTCGTCAAATACGATAATATCGGCTCGTTTGCCTTTTTCTATACTGCCCGCATTAATTTTTGCGATTTTCGCGGGTGTTTTTGTAATCATTTTTACCGCGGTTACTATATCATAACCGCATTCTTTTGTCATTACCCGCACAAGGCGGTCGGCTGTGGCGATACTGCCCGCAAATGCCGAACGGTCCTTGAGCTTGCAAACTCCGTCCTCTACGATAAATTCCGTGCCGCTCATCACGCCTTCTTTTATATCCGTTCCCGCTATTGCCAAACTGTCGGTACAAAGCAAGGTTTTGTCCACGCCTTTGATTTTTACAATCATCTTAATCAGTTCAGGCGGCAAATGTTTTCCGTCAGCTATTATTTCGGCACAAAGTTCATCGCGCAAAAACGTACTTTCAATTACGCCGAGCGAACGGAAACCGTGGTCACGCGTTACCGTGGAGGTACACGAATATAAGTGCGTTACGAGATTGCATCCGTTTTCGATTGCTGTTTTCATATCTTCGTATTTAGCGTCGGTATGCCCGGCCGATGCGATTATGCCGTGTTCCGTTAAATATTTGCAGAACTCGCCTTTTTCGTCGTTTTCGGGTGCGAAAGTCCAACGCGCTATGCAGTCGCCGAACTCTTCGATAATCGACTTATAGTCAGACTTTTTCGGTTTTGTTATGAATTTAGGACACTGCGCGCCGCACTGTTTTGCTGATAAATACGGCCCTTCTAAATGTGCTCCGATTATGTTGCTTTTAGCTTTGTTTTCTCGCTTGACTGCGGCTATTTTCGCTACGGCTTCCCGCATTGTATCGAATGCGCCTGCCGTAACTGCCGGCATAATACTCGTCGTGCCATGTTTCAAGTGAAAATTGCATGCGTTTATTACGTCGTCTTCGCTACAGTTTATAAACGGATAACCGCCTGCGCCGTGAGTGTGCAGATCTATAAACCCGGGCGATACGTATTTACCCGAAAAATCATAATGCTCTTTGCAAGCGATATCGGTTCTTTGTTTTTCAAAAAAGCCGTCTATAAGCCCGTTATCGATATATACATACCCCGATTTCAAGCCGTTCGGGGTTATTATTTTATCGCTTTTAATCTCTATCATAGTAGCGCCGAACTCTTATCGTCGAGATATAATTTCGCGTTATCTCTCGTTCTTAAAATGCTCGCAGGACAATGCTCGTCTATACTGCCGTTTATAGTTTCGTAAACCGCTTTAGCCTTTGTCGCTGCGGGAACTATACAAAACAGCCACGGAGCTGCTACAAGCGTGGGAACAGTCAAAGTCATTGCGTGCGTAGGCACTTCGTCAATCGTCTTAAAACAGCCGTCGTTCACCTGCTGATTGCGGCAAATTTCGTCAAGCTTAACAGGTTTAACAACCTTTTTATCGTTGAAATCGGCAACGTCGGGATCGTTAAATGCGATATGCCCGTTTTCACCGATACCCATCACGACTATATCGGTCGGGTTTTCTTTTAACAGTTTTCCGTATCTTTCGGCTTCTTTTTCGGGATCGATTGCAGTTATATCTATATAATTAACGCTTTTGAAGGGAACAAGCCCGAAAATATGTGCTTTTAGGAAATTGCCGAAACCCTGCGGGGCGTTTTTATCAAGACCGATATATTCGTCCATATGGTAAGCGTTTACCCTGTTCCACTCTATGTTTTTATCTTCGACCAACGCTTTCAGAACATCGTTTTGCGACGGCGCGGCGGCAAAAATCATATTGATTTCCTGCTTTTCGGCAAGCAATTCTTTTATTTTAGCCGAAATATCTTTTGCCGCGGCTTTGCCCATAAGCGTCCTGTTTTCAAATATTTCTATATGTAATTTATCTTTTACAAACGTTTTCATTTTATAATTTTTTGAAGGTTATTTTAACCTTGTTTTTCTCTTTTGCAAGCGTTATATCGTCAAAATGTTTTTGCCCGTCATCCGAGCCGAACACGGCAAAACGAGTATCATTCTTAGTCAAATTTTGTTCGTTATAAACGTATCCGCAAACCTTTGCAACCGTTTCGGGCAAGAATTTTTCACCGTTTAAAACGTAAGAAATATATTGCGGATAACTCGCGCTTTCACCGTAAAAGCTCAGGATAATATGATCGATTTTTTCGGGTTTAACCGCAAATCGATGATAGTAACAACCGCTTTGTTCGAACGCCACGGTAGAGGGCTTCAATGCGCCCGAAAACACGTTTTCTTCACCCGTACTATATGCAACGACAATGGAACATTGCGGCGTTCCGTATGCGTCGTACGCCATTTGTTCAAGCGTAAGTACAGCGCGTTTTTCATTCTTTTGAAGGATTTCCGCCTGCTCTTCTATCGATTTGATTATTCCCGTATACTTTTTGGAAAGAGCATTGCCCTCGCTTGCTATATCTCCCCTGTACTTTTTCCAGAGGATAAGTTTGTTTTTATATATTTTTTTGTATTTATCGGATATTTCGTTTAATTCGGCTACGAGCGCGTCGGTTTTCCCGCCCGCCTCATAAATATCCATCGCCTTATTCGCAACGGCGTTAAGCCGTAAACCGCAGTAAATCTCGGTTATATAATCTTTAATATCGCATATGATATCGCCCGTTTCGCTCTCTGCGGGCGCATAGTCTTTTATTGCGGAAAGCGCGTTTTTTAGCTGCGCTTCGTAACACTCGAGCGAAAGATACCGACACTCCGCAATTTTTGAAACATTCGTATTTCTGCCCGTATCCACGACATACAGCGAAGAAAAAAGGCGGGCAAGTTTTTCGTCTTTTAATACCTCGGTAAAAACGGCAAGTTCGTCGTCGGTTTTACCCGACCAAAGACTGCCGCAATACGACATAAAGGGGTATGCTCCGAGATAAAAACTATCCTGACGGCACCATGTGGTACATATCGCGCCGAACGGTTTATGTTTTGAAGCGTAACGATAAAAGGATTTTACGTTATATAGCGACGAAGCTCTGTGCGCATAAACGCAATAGAGATACCTGAACCCGAGTTTGTCGTACAACCTGAACCAATCTTTTTTTATTCGGTTCGTCCAATGCCCTCTCGGCTCGTAATCGATATATCCGTAATTCCAATTACACAAGATGATATCTCTCGGCAATTTTTCGACGATATCCACATATTCAAAGAAATCGTCCCACATCATCATTTGTTTGCCGAGCGATTTTAAAAGCTCATAAGTGTGCAGAACGTGTTTTAAAAAAACGTCCGATTTGGTTTCGCCTCTTTGTATTCTTTCCTTGCATTTATCGCACACGCCCATATCAAAAACTTCGTCAAGCCCCGCATGCACGTACTCGGACGGAAAAAGCGAAACAACCTCTTTAATATAAGTATCGGTAAGCTCGTACAATTTTGCGCTCGACGGACACCCGCATGAACCGTACGGCTCGGCATCGAACCCGCGACCGTCGATTTGTTCATTCTGACATTCGGCAACGTTACGCCAGTTTTCATAAGCGAAAAACTTTTCTAAATGGCCGAGATTTTCAACTGCGGGAATAACTCTAAGCCCGTATTTCAAGCCGAAGCCGACGATTTGCCCTATTTCTTCTTTTGAATAGGTTTCATCAACGGAAAAGTTTGCCGTAACGCTTGTCCTGACCGCGTTTTCGAGATAGAGAATAACGGTATCGTATCCCCAATTTTTCGCCTTTTTGAAATAGTCGTCGATAAATGACAAACTTTCTTTTTGTCTTGCTATATCGAGTTGTAAACAGTTCATTAAAAAATCTCCTTTTGTAACAACAACGTTTTTGTGGGTGAAACGAAGCAATCCCCGCAAAAGAAGTCGAAACGCCTGCACGGCGGACGGACTCCGATTTTAGGGATTGCTTCAGCCCGCAAGAGAACCCACATAGAAGTTTTTACATTACGTCGATATGAGTTCGTTACCTTGCCGAAAAGTCGTTTAACGAAGATATCTGAAGCGACCGAATCGAGAAATCATTACCCGAAACCGTTTTTTAGCGGTCGGCAATAATCGCCGAATACGTCAGCGCAACATTTGTATGAAAGACAAAGCAATTTATCTTAGTTCAAAGATGCATTGTATTCTTCTTCAGACTCGTAAACTTTTACCGTATCAAGCCCACTGATCATTGTCGCATAACGGGTGCTATTCTTTATGTC
>CAKQXZ010000049.1 GCA_934292955.1 uncultured Clostridia bacterium | reverse complement strand
AAGTATGGTGCGCGTGCGGGAATTTTGCATACGCCGCACGGGGATATCGAAACGCCCATTTACATGCCCGTCGGCACGCAGGCGACGGTTAAAGGTATGCTCCCGCGGGACGTTAAAGAAGCGGGCGCGCAGATCATACTTGCAAATACCTATCACCTGTATATGCGCCCCGGCGACGAAATCGTAAAAAAAGCGGGCGGACTTCATGCTTTTATGAACTGGGACAGACCGATTCTTACCGACAGCGGCGGATTTCAGGTCTTTTCGCTTGCGAAACTTAACGATATAAAGGACGAAGGCGTTGTGTTTTCTTCTAACGTAGACGGCTCTAAGCATTTTATAACGCCGGAGCGCGCTATTCAGATAGAAAACAATCTCGGCGCGGATATTATTATGGCGTTCGATCAGTGCAGCGCATACGGAACCGACCATAAAGATTCCGAAAAGGCGATGAAAAGAACGCTGAAATGGCTCGATCGTTGCTATAACGAGCATAAAAACCCCAAACAAGCGTTGTTCCCGATAGTTCAGGGTAATCTATTCGGCGATTTGAGGGAAATTTCTTTAAGAGAAACCGCGCCTTACGCCAAATACGGCATAGGGATAGGCGGGTTATCGGTAGGCGAGCCTAAAGAAAAGATGTACGAAATGCTCGACCTTATGCAGGATAAATATCCTACCGACGTGCCGAGATATCTTATGGGCGTAGGCAGCCCCGACTGCCTTATCGAAGGCGTTAAACGCGGAATAGATATGTTCGACTGCGTGCTTGCAACCCGTATCGCCCGTAACGGAACGGCTATGACGTCGCACGGCAAAGTCGTTGTGCGCAACGGCAAGTATAAAGAAGATTTTACTTCGCTTGACGATAATTGCGATTGCTACTGCTGCAAAAACTACACCAAAGCGTATTTGCGTCACCTTGTGAACGTAAACGAAATGCTCGCGGGGATGCTGCTCAGTTTGCATAACGTAACGTTTTTGGTCAATTTGTCGAAAAATCTCAGAAAGGCGATAATCGGCGGGTATCTTGACGATTTCGTAAAAGAATTTTACGCCGCTTACGGAAAAATTTGATTTCGGGCGAAAAATGGCTTGCAAAAAAGCATTCTTTATTATATTATAAAACAAAAAAGTTCGGTGCGGGCGCGAGTGGACGGTTTGCACGGACTTTTGTATCGGAGAGAAAATGTTAAATAATTTGTATTTATTGCTCGACGCAACAACTTCCGCTGCCGATTCTTCCGCAGCAGGCAAAAACAGTTGGTTTTCGTGGATATTCCTGCCGCTTATTATAGTTATTTTCGGCGGTATGATGGTTTATAGTTATTTCCAGCGTAAAAAACAGGAAAAACAGATGAACGAAAAGCTCGACAGTCTTAAAGTAGGCGATAAGGTTGAAACCATCGGTCGTATTTACGGTACTATCGTTGCCGTTCACGACGAAGAAAACGCAGTCGTACTTCTTACCGGCGACGAACAATATCCGAGCTACGTTAAGGTTGACAAAATGGCAATCTATCGCACTATAAACGAACCCGTTGCCGAAGAACCCGCAACCGAAACGGCTGAAGAAGAAACCGCTAAAGAAGAAACTGCGGAAAATGCTCAGGAAGGAACTTCTGAAAATGCGTCCGAAAACGAAACGGAAGAAAATAAGTAAAAGACAAATATTTTCAAATGAAAACGTCGATAATCGACCTATAGGTTGATTTATCGACGTTTTTTCATGGTTAAAAATTGTTGGGAAGTGCGGTGTTTTGGGGAATGCGGTGACGGATTATCTGAAATGTGGGGGGCGGCGTTGTAGGTCGTGCGCCTGCGGCTGGATCCTTCGTAAGCGGGTCAGGCGGGTAAGTCTCAGGATGACGGGATATATGCTTGACGTGAAAAAATATGCTGGGTGGAAAGATGGGCTTTTTTAGTCCGCATCCACCGCAAGCGGTCCCCCTTATCCAAAAGGCGAAAGCAAAGATTGATTTGTGTTTTGGATTGTGCGGGTGCGGCGTTGTAGTGAAACGGTTGGCGTGATTATTGAATGCGGCACTTAGTGCCTGGATCCTTCGTAAGCGGGGGAGCCGGGTAAGTCTCAGGATGACGGAAAAACGAAATGACGAAAAAAAACGTGATGGAGAGCGTGGCTGTGGGTGACGGCTGTTGCGGTGTGAAAAATGTTGTGTTAAAAAATCTGTCGAAAGGGGGTGAAGGCGGGGCGAAAAAATATATAATAATGAAAGAAAAAATTCTGAAATTCGGTTGAAATATTCTTTTATATGTAGTATAATATAAGCGAAGGAGAAAAAGAAATTTCTTCATTCCGTTACACTCTAACCGAAAGGCTGCTATGAAAAACGATTTACCTGTTTATTTATTCCATCAAGGCACTAATTACCGTTCGTATGACTTTTTAGGAAGCCACTTTGACGAAGAAAACGGTGAGAAAGGTGTCTTTTTTCGCGTTTACGCAAAGAATGCGCAAGCGGTTTCGGTCGTGGGCGATTTTAACGGTTGGGACGAAACCAAAAATCCCATGACGAAAGTTTCCGATCAGGGCGTTTACGAAACGTTTATCGAAGGGCTTAAAGAATTCAACGCGTATAAATACGCCGTAAAGTCGGCTAAAGGTTGGATATTCAAAGCCGATCCGTATGCTTTCCATGCGGAAACGGCGCCGGGAACCGCTTCTAAAATTTACGAACTCGACGGATACGAATGGGCGGATGGCGAATATATGGAAAAACGCGCCGAAAGAAACGTGTATTCCGAACCCGTAAACATTTACGAAGTGAATTTTGGGAGTTGGAAGCGGCACGCGGACGGCGGATATATGACCTATCGCGAATATGCCGAAGAGCTGATCGTGTACGTCAAAAAAATGAATTACACGCATATAGAACTTATGCCTGTTACCGAGTATCCGTTTGACGGAAGCTGGGGGTATCAGGTGACGGGGTATTTTGCGGTGACTTCGCGGTTCGGCACTCCGCACGACTTTATGTATTTTGTGGACAGATGCCACGCCGAAGGAATAGGCGTTATTCTCGATTGGGTACCCGCGCACTTTCCTAAGGACGAGCATGGCTTGTACGAGTTTGACGGAACCTGTACTTACGAATATTCGGACGAGCGACTTCGCGAACATAAGGGTTGGGGAACGTGCGTTTTCGATTTCGGAAAGAACGAAGTGCAGTCTTTTTTGGTTTCGTCGGCGACGTTCTTTTTCGATAAATACCATGTGGACGGGCTGAGAGTGGACGCGGTGGCTTCCATGCTCTATCTCGATTACGACAGAAAGGACGGCGAGTGGTTGCCCAACGACGAAGGCGGAAACATAAACAAAGCGGCGGTCGCGTTACTGAGGAAAATCAACAGTGCGATTTTCGGAAGTTTTGCGGGCGTTATGATGATTGCCGAAGAATCGACTGCTTTTCCGCTTGTTACCGCGCCCGTAAGCGAAGGCGGACTCGGATTTAATTTCAAATGGAATATGGGGTGGATGAACGACGTGCTGTCATACATTTCCACCGATCCGTACTTCAGAAGTTCATGTCATAATAAAATGACCTTTTCTATGATGTACGCCTTTTCGGAAAACTTTATTCTGCCTTTTTCGCACGACGAAGTCGTTCACGGAAAGCATTCGCTTATAGATAAAATGCCCGGAAGTTACGAAGATAAATTTGCTTCCGTCCGCGCGCTTATGGGGTATATGTATTCTCACCCCGGGAAGAAACTCAATTTTATGGGCAGCGAAATAGGTCAGTTCAAAGAATGGAACTATAAAGAAGGCGTGGAATTTTTCTTGCTCGGGTACGAAGCGCATAAAAAACTGCAATACTTTTTCAGAAAGATAGACGAATTTTATTTGCATACGCCTGCGCTCTATCGTCTGGAGCGTTCGTGGGACGGATTCGAGTGGCTTGTTGCCGACGATTCGATCAATAACGTTTATGCTTACGAAAGATTTTCGGACGACGGACAGGCCGTGCTTGTTATCGTCAATTTTTCGGGCGTCGATTACCGCGATTACAGAATCGGCGTGCATAAAGGAAAATACAAAGTCGTGTTCGATTCGGACTCGCTCTCGTTCGGCGGAAAGGGAACTTTTCCGAAAAAGACGTATACGACAAAGAACGTTCCGTCGCATGGGAAACGCAGGTCGATTACGGTTAATATCGCGAGGTTGTCGTTTTTGTATCTCGAAAAAGCCGATTGATTGCGCGATAAGGTCGGCGTGATTATTTGAAATGTGCGGGTAGCGCGTTGCAGGTCGTGCGGCACTTCGCGCCCGGATCCTTCGTAGGCAGGTCATGCGGGTAGGTCTCGGGATGACGGGATACGGATTAAGTGGATAAGTTTTAAGAATTATTTTTCAGGTTGTATTTTTTGCGACGGAAGGAACGCCGGAAAGGCGGGATATTACGATCGCAGAACATAAATAAGGAGGAAAAAATGTCTGCTCAGAAAGAATGTGTGGCAATGCTTCTTGCCGGCGGGCAAGGCAGCAGATTGTACGCTTTGACGTCAAAAATAGCAAAACCTGCCGTTCCGTTCGGCGGAAAATATCGGATTATCGATTTTCCGTTGTCGAACTGCGTAAATTCGGGTATCGATACCGTAGGCGTACTTACACAGTATCAGCCGCTCGTGCTTAACGATTATATCGGCAACGGCCAGCCGTGGGACCTTGACCGTACTTACGGCGGGGTACATATTCTTTCGCCTTATCAGGCAAAACACGGTTCGGAATGGTATAAAGGCACGGCTAACGCGATTTATCAGAATCTGCCGTTTATACAGAGATATAATCCGCAGTATGTGCTGATTTTGTCGGGCGATCATATTTACAAAATGAATTACGACAAAATGCTTGCGTTCCACAAAAAGAACGGTGCGGACGTGACTGTTGCGACGATTAAAGTGCCTATGGAAGAAGCGTCGCGGTTCGGAATTGTCAATACGGGCAAGAACGGCAGAATAGAGCAGTTCGAAGAAAAGCCCGCCAATCCGAAGAGCGATCTTGCGTCGATGGGAATTTACATTTTTTCCGCCGATAAACTTTATAAATATCTTGAAAAGGACGAACGCAATCCGAAAAGTTCGAATGACTTCGGCAAGAATATTCTTCCCGATATGCTCGCATGCGGCGAAAAATTGTACGCGTACGTTTTCTCGGGGTATTGGAAAGACGTCGGAACGATAGATTCTTTGTTCGATGCAAACATGGATCTGCTCGGCGAAAAGCCTGCGTTCGACGTTTCCGATTACAGTTGGAGAATTCATTCGAGGAATCCGGTTGCGCCGCCTCATTATATCGGGCAGGAAGGCGTTGTTTCGGGCAGTCTGCTTGCGCTCGGCTGTGAAATTAACGGAACGGTTAAAAGATCGATACTTTCGGCAAACATAACCGTCGAAGAAGGCGCGGTTATAACCGACAGCGTCGTATTTTCGGGATGCGTTATAAAAAAGAACGCAAAAATAACAAACAGCATTATTGACGAAAACTGCATTATAGGCGAAAATTCGATGGTCGGCTCGGACGAAAAACCGAGAAAAATCACCGTGCTCGGTCGCGACGTGAAAGTTAACGCGGGCGAGAAGATAGAAGCGGGAAAAATCGTCGAGGGGGATAGATAATGGACGCGCTCGGTATTATATTTTCAAACATACATGACGATAACGTACCCGAACTTACGGTGGGGCGGACGATGGCGTCGATTCCTTTCGGCGGCAGATATCGTCTTATAGATTTTGCGCTTTCGAGCATGGTCAACAGCGGAATAAACAAGGTCGGCGTTATTACGAAAAGCAATTATCAGTCGCTGATGGATCACGTCGGCAGCGGTAAAGACTGGGATCTTGCCCGCAGGCATGGCGGACTTATCATTCTGCCCCCGTTCGGTGTGCAGGAAAGCAAGGCTCTTTACGGAACAAGGCTGGAAGCATTGAAAACGGTTACCGGCTTTTTGGCAAAATCTACCGAAGAATACGTTATTATGTCCGACAGCGACACCGTATGCAGCATGAATTGCGACGATATTCTCGATTTCCACGAAAAGAAAAATGCGGACATCACGCTTGTTTACGTCAAAACGGGTTCGGATACGCTGTGCGGTTCGAACAATATAGTTTTAGGCATAGACAAATCGGGAAAAATAGACGATATGGCGTTCGACCCGACCTATGAAGAAAAGCAGAAAGTCAATCTTTACGCCAACGTATGCGTAATGCGCCGCACGCTTTTGCAAAACCTTATAGCAGACGCGGTCGCGCATAACAAACGCCACTTTGCCGCGGATATTCTTGCCGCAAATCTTAAGCGGTTCAGAATTTTTGCGACCGAACACAAAGGGTACTTCGTAAAAATTTCGTCGTTGCAGTCGTATTACGAAGAAAGCCTTAAACTGCTTGACAAAAAGAAACGCGACGGTTTGTTCGGCGGCGGCAATTCGGTTTATACCAAGGTTAAAGACAGCGCGCCCACACGCTACGGCGAAAACTGCGTTGTTAAAAATTCGCTTATCGCCGACGGTTGCGAAATAGAAGGCGAAGTGTATAACAGTATAATCTTCCGCGGCGTGAAAATAGGCAAAGGCACCGTTGTTCGCGACAGTATTTTAATGCAAGGCACGATTACGGGCGAAAACAGCCTTATAAACTGCATAATTACCGATAAAAACGTACTTATAAAAGACCGCAGAATGTTAAGCGGTTGCAAGTCACACCCCTTCTTCGTGTATAAAAACAGCGTTATCTGATTTTATATTTTATAAATCGGCTTCGGCAACGGCTTTATCTGATGCCAAAAGACCGATAACGGTGCTATAGCCCGATATAAGGTGGCGGCTGTTCGTCGCTTTTTTAAGCGACAAAGTGTTTATTATTGAACGCAATTTTCAGGAGTATATAAATATGGCAACAAAGAAAACGGTTACCGAATCTGCGGAAAAAACGCAGAAAACCAAACAAGCAACGGTCAAAAAGACTACTAAAACTGCTGCGGAAAAGACGACGGCAAAGGTCGCGCCCCGCACGGTTAAAAAGGTTCCGCCTATGAAGGTGCCTGCAGAAAACAAAACGCAGGACGTCGCCGTTACGGTGCAGAAGAAAAAGAGCGTTTTGTTCGTGGCGTCGGAAGGTCTGCCGTTTATTAAAACGGGCGGGCTGGCGGACGTTATCGGCTCGCTGCCTAAGGCGATTGCGCAAAAAGGCGAATACGACGTCCGCGTGATTATGCCGTTGTATTCGGGGATAGACGCGGGTATGCGCAATAATTTTGCGTTCGTAACCAATTTTAACGTAGGGCTTGCCTGGCGTAATCAGTACTGCGGATTGTTTTCATGCAGGCTGGACGGCGTGACTTTCTATTTTATAGATAACGAGTATTATTTCGCGCGGGAAAATATTTACGGCGCGTACGACGACGGCGAACGTTTCGCATTCTTTTCGAAAGCGGTGGTAGATTCGCTCGGCGTACTCGATTATTATCCCGACGTTATCGATTGCAACGACTGGCAGAGCGCGGCTACCGTAATTTATCTTAAAACGCTGTATGCCGATAAGTTCGGTTTCTCGCAGATCAAGTCGGTATTTACCATTCACAATATAGAATATCAGGGCAAGTTCGGCATGGATACCGCGGCAGATTTGTTCGGGTTTCCGGAAAGCGCATACGGCGCGATAGAGTTCGACGGCTGCTTAAACCTTATGAAAGGCGCTATTCAGCTTGCCGATAAGGTTGTTACCGTAAGCCCGACCTATGCGCGCGAACTGCAGGATCCTTTCTTTGCTGCGGGGCTTGAAAATATTATAAAAGCCAACGAATACAAGACGTGCGGAATACTTAACGGGCTGGATCTCGAACTTTACGATCCCGCAACCGACAAGGCGTTGTTCGCAAACTATTCCGCGGACGATACGTCGGGCAAAAAGGTTTGCAAAAGAGAATTGCAGAAAATGCTCGGACTGCCCGAAAGAGAAGACGTGCCGGTTATTGCTATAATCAGCAGACTTGTTTCGCACAAAGGGCTGGATCTTGTTAAATGCATACTTGACGAATTGTTGTTCGAAGACGTGCAGTTTGTAGTTCTCGGCAAAGGCGACGTTGATTACGAAGACTATTTCAGATATACCGAAGGCAGATACAGCAGTAAGTGCCGCGCGCTCATCGCGTTCAATAAAGATATGGCTTCAAAGATATATTCGGGCGCGGATATTCTGCTTATGCCGTCGCGTCAGGAACCGTGCGGACTTTCGCAGATGATAGCCTGCAGATACGGCACCGTTCCCGTTGTAAGACGAGTCGGCGGTTTGGCGGACAGTATCAAGCCGTATAACGACAACCGTACCGAAGGCAACGGCTTTGCGTTCAATAATTACAACGCGCACGAAATGCTGTACGTTATAAAAGACGCGATATTCACTTTCGGCAAAAAAGACGAATGGAATAAGATTGCGGATTTTGCAATCCGCAGCGATTTCGGCTGGGATAAATCGTCGGAGAAATACATTGAGTTATTCGATTCTCTTAAATAAAATCGAACGCATAAGGAGCAGAACATATGAACGAGAAAATCGATTTTACGAAAAAAGAAGCGGAAGAAACGATTGACGGTAAACTGTCGCGCTTTTTCGGCGTTTCCGGAAAAGAAGCGACTTCCGATCAACTGTATAAAGCGGTTGTTATGACCGTGCGCGACATACTGCTTGAAAAACGGAAAAGTTTTAACTATAAAGTAAAGGAAAAGAAAGCCAAGCGCGTGTATTATCTTTGCATGGAATTTCTGCTCGGACGTTCGCTTAAGAACAACGTGTATAATCTCGGCATAGAAAAACAACTTAACGCCGCGCTTAAAAAATACGGAACGAACCTTGACGAACTGTACGAAAACGAACCCGATGCAGGGCTCGGTAACGGCGGCTTGGGCAGACTTGCCGCTTGCTTTATGGACTCGCTCGCGACGATGGATTATCCCACGATGGGCTTTTCTCTGCGTTACGAATACGGGCTTTTCAAACAGAAAATAGTTGACGGGTGGCAGACCGAACTTCCCGACGAATGGTTGCCGGGCGGAGAAGTATGGCTTACTCAAAGACTGGATAAAACGTTCAGAGTCAAGTTTGACGGAAGAATAGAAGAACACTGGACTGAAAACGGAATGAAGGTCGAGCACGTCGACGCAAACGAGATAGAAGCCGTGCCTTACGACATGATGATTTCGGGTAAAGACTCGGAAGCGGTGTCCGTTTTAAGGCTGTGGAGCGCGAGAAGTTGCAAGTCGTTCGATATGCGTTCTTTTTCGGAAGGCGATTATATGCGCTGCATGAAAGAGTCGGGCGAAGCAGAACTTTTAACCAAGGTTCTGTACCCCGCGGACGACCATTACGAAGGTAAGTCTTTAAGGCTCAAACAGCAGTATTTTCTTGTTTCGGCGACCTTGCAGTATATTATTTCGACGCATATGCGCCGTTTCGGCACGCTCGATAATCTGCCCGATAAAGCCAGCATTCATATAAACGACACGCACCCCGCGCTTTGCATTCCCGAACTTATGCGTATTCTTATGGACGATTACGGCTATTCGTGGGAACACGCGTGGGATATAGTTACCCGCACCGTGGCGTATACCAATCACACGGTTATGAGCGAGGCGCTCGAAAAGTGGAACGAAGACCTTATCGAACGCCGTCTGCCGCGTATTTACAGCATTATACGCGAAATCAACGCGAGATTCTGCGGCGACATGTGGCAACGTTTCCCGGGGCAGTGGGATAAGATCGACCGTATGAGCATTATGTCGCATGGGCAAATCAAGATGGCTAACCTTAGCGTAATCGGTTCTAAAAAGGTTAACGGCGTTTCGGCTCTGCATAGCGAAATACTCAAAAAAGACACGTTCAAAGACTTTTACGAAGTTTATCCCGACAGATTTACCAACGTCACGAACGGCATTGCGTACAGAAGATGGCTGTGTCAGGCTAACCCCGAACTTTCGTCGCTGATATGCGATCTTATAGGCGACGGATTCGTTAAAGACGCGTCATTGCTTTCGGGGCTTTCGGCTTATGTGAACGACGAAAACGTGCTTAAACGGCTTGAAGAAATCAAGGCGCACAATAAAAAACGGCTTGCCGATTATCTTTACAAAAAGAGCGGAACGGAAATAGACAACGGTATGCTTTTCGACGTTCAGGCAAAGCGTATGCACGAGTATAAGCGGCAGTTGCTTAACGTTATGCATATAATTTACCTTTACGAGCAGTTAAAGGCGAACCCCGATATGCCTATGCAGCCGCAGACTTTCTTCTTCGGAGCGAAAGCCGCGCCCGGGTATTATATGGCTAAGCAGATAATCAAACTTATCTGTTTCCTTTCCGACGATATAGCAAAATACCCCGATAAGCGCGTTAGAGATAAACTCAGAGTGCATTATGTAGAAAACTATTCTGTTACTCTTGCCGAACTCATTATGCCCGCAGCCGAAGTTTCGGAACAGATTTCGCAGGCGGGTAAAGAAGCGAGCGGCACCGGCAACATGAAGTTTATGATAAACGGCGCGCTGACGCTCGGTACGCTCGACGGCGCGAACGTGGAAATGGCTCAGGCGGTCGGTAACGACAATATCTACATCTTCGGGCTTAAAGCCGACGAAGTTGACGCGCTCTGGAAAAAAGGTTACGATTCTTCTGCGTTTTATAACAATAATCCCGCGCTCCGCGTGGTGATAGACAGCCTTAAACGCGGTTATTCGGGCGAAAGTTTCAATAATATGGCGGACTATCTGCTCCGTCAGTCGCCCGTTGCCGATCCCTATATGTGCATGGCGGACTTCGATTCATATGCAAATATGCGCAAGGCTATGCTTTCCGATTACGCAGACAAAAAAGTGTGGAATACGAAGAGCCTTAAGAATATTGCGGCGAGCGGAATATTCTCTTCGGACAGAAGTATAAAGGAATACGCAGACAATATCTGGGATCTTAAACCGCTTAAGTAATATGTATATAAAGTATGTATATAAAGTATAATCCGCTTGACGAAAAGTATAAAAGTATAACGGGCGGGGTGGCTGAAAACACCGCCGTCCGCTTTTTCGTCGAGTCAGACGCGGATGAACTTAAAATGTCTGTTTGTAGCGATAATCGACTTATAGCCCTTTGTTTTGAGAAAAAAGACGACGGTTTTCACCTTGAAAAAAGCTTTGAGCGCGGTTTGTATTTCTATAGGCTTATCGCATTAAAAGAAGGAAAAGAAGTCGTTTTTGCGGCGGATAATAATCTTCTGCCCGAGGCGGTTCCTTTTTCGGGCATTGACGGCGGGTATGGTTATTCGTGCGGAGTTTTCGACTGGCAGTTGACCGTTTACGCCGAAGATTACGTTACTCCCGACGTTGTTAAAGGCGGAATAATTTATCAGATTTTTCCCGACAGGTTTTGCAGGTCGGGAGATTTTTGGGTATCGGACGGAAAAATCGCGCGGTACGACTGGGGCGGTTTGCCGACCTTTCGTTCGCCCGACGGAGTTGTAAGAAACAACGAGTTTTTCGGCGGTAATTTCAAGGGGATAGAGAGTAAGCTCGACTATCTGTCGTCGCTTAACGTAACGTGCGTATATCTTAACCCTGTATGCAAAAGTTACTCTTCGCACCGCTACGATACGGGCGATTATATGCAGCCCGACGAAGTTCTGGGGACGGCGGAAGATATGCAAAAAGTCGCGCTCGAAGGCGGGAAACGCGGTATTCGCTTTATTTTCGACGGCGTTTTCAACCATACGGGGGCAGACAGTAAATACTTTAATAAATACGGAAATTACGATTCTGTCGGCGCGTATCAGTCGACTTTGTCGCCGTACTTCGATTGGTATTCTTTCCGCGAATATCCCGACGATTATGACAGTTGGTGGAATTTTAAGACTTTGCCCGCGATAAGAAAAGACTGCGAGAATTTTCAGTCTTTTGTGTGCGATAAAGGCGGCGTTTTAGATTACTGGCTTAAAGTAGGTTTCAAGGGCGTGCGGCTTGACGTCGCCGACGAACTTACCGACGATTTTATTAAAAAAATAAGGGCGACCATAAAACGCGAAAGTGCCGATAACCTGCTTATAGGTGAAGTTTGGGAAGATGCGACCAATAAAATCGCGTACGGAATACGCCGCAGATATTTCGTTGACGGCGAACTCGATTCGGTCATGAATTATCCGCTGAAAGACGCGATTTGCGATTTCGTTCTGAGCGGAAACTGCGACTTTCTGGCAAGGACTGTGCGGGAGCAGATAAATAACTATCCAAAAGCCGCGCTCGATTGTCTGATGAACGTGCTGTCTACGCACGATTCGGCGCGGGCGATTACCCTGTTCGGACGTAAAACCGCAATATATAATAAAGACGAAATGGCGGGCGAAAAACTCAGCCCCGAAGAATATAATCGCGGAAAACTAAGGCTTAAATGCGCGTCTGTAGTGCAGTTCTTTCTGTACGGCATTCCGACAGTGTATTACGGCGACGAAGAAGGGCTGGAAGGCGATCTCGACCCGTATAACCGCAGATGTTTTAACTGGGATAACCCCGACGAAGAACTGCTTACGCATTACCGCAAGATTGCAAAGATAAGAACGGAATATAAAAACGTTCTTGCAAAGGGCGATACTAAAATCGTGTACGAAAAAGGCGGACTGTTTGTTTTTTCAAGAACGTCGGGAAACGGCTCGCTGCTTATTGCGGTTAACGTTTCGCAAACGGCATATATATTGAATACCGATGAAAACGCCGTCGATCTTTATGGCGGAAAAGGCGGTAAATCGTTTGAACTCAAACCTTACGAATTTTGTATAATCGATAAAGCTTGAATATAAAATATAGGGCTATAGGTCGATTATTCAATGTTTTCAGGGATAAGGAATAGAATCTCTAAGATAAAAATTATTAGTACAATACCGAAAAAGGAAATACAAAAATGGATATTTTACAGCAAATCACGCAGGAATTTTCTTTGAAGCCCGAGCATGTGACCAACATTGTCGCTTTGCTTGACGACGGAAACACGATTCCGTTTATAGCGCGTTATCGTAAGGAACTGACCGGGCATATCGACGATCAGGTTTTGCGCGAACTGTCGGACAGACTGACGTATTTACGCAATCTCGAAGAAAGAAAGGGCGACGTGGAGCGCAGCATTACAGAGCAAGGGAAGATGACCGACGAGATAAAAGCGGCTCTTTCTGCGGCGGAAACGCTTACCGAAGTCGAAGATATTTACCGCCCGTACAAACAGAAAAAGAAAACGCGCGCGACGGTTGCGGCGGCTAAAGGACTTACTCCGCTTGCCGACATTATGCTTGCGCAGGAAATGAAGACGGGCAGCGCTGAAGACGTTGCCAAAGAATACATTAACGAAGAACTCGGCGTAAAAACCGCAAAAGACGCGCTTGCGGGGGCTATGGATATCGTTGCCGAAAGAGTTTCGGACGACGCGGAACTTCGCAAAAAACTGCGTAACATCTTCTTAAGAAACGGCGAAATCTCGTCTAAACTTGCAAAAACCGACGACGAAGGCGCAAAAGTTTACGAAAACTACTCCGATTACGCCGAACCCGTTGCCGATATAAAGAACCACAGAATTCTTGCCATAAACCGCGGCGAAAAAGAAGGGTATCTTAAGGTTAAACTCGGAATAGATAAGACGTTCGGCGGGCGCGTGTGCATGGCGGCGTTCGTTAAGGACGGCAGTATTTTCACGCCCTATGTTGAAGCGGCTTGCCAGGACGCATACGAAAGACTTATTGCTCCGTCGATCGAACGCGAAGTGAGAAATACGCTTACCGACGCCGCGAACGAGCAGGCTATTAAAATGTTTGAAGTCAATCTGCGCCCCTTGCTTATGCAGCCGCCTATCCGCGATAAGGTTACGCTCGGATGGGACCCCGCTTACAGAACGGGCTGCAAACTCGCCGTTGTCGACGAAACGGGCAAGGTGCTCGATAAAACGGTTATTTATCCCACGATGCCGCAGAACAAGGTGGAAGAAGGCAAGGCGGTCGTAAGAAAACTTATCGCAAAATACGGCGTGCAGGTTATTTCGATCGGTAACGGAACCGCTTCGAAAGAAAGCGAAATTATCGTGTCCGATCTCGTGCGCGAATACGGCGGAAAGGTTTCGTATATGGTCGTAAGCGAAGCGGGCGCGTCGGTGTATTCGGCGTCTAAACTGGGCGCGGAAGAGTTCCCCGATTACGACGTTTCCGAGCGTTCTGCGGTTTCGATTGCGAGAAGACTGCAGGATCCGCTTGCCGAACTTATAAAAATCGATCCCAAGTCGATAGGCGTGGGGCAGTATCAGCACGACATGCCCGAAAACAGGCTCGACAGCGTGCTTAAAGGCGTTATGGAAGACTGCGTTAATAAAGTCGGCGCCGACCTTAACACCGCAAGCGTGTCGCTGTTGTCTTACGTTTCGGGACTTAACGCGGCGGTTGCGAAAAACATCGTCGCATACAGAGAAGAGCACGGCAAGTTCAAATCGAGAAAAGAACTGCTTAAGGTCGCTAAACTCGGCGAAAAGGCGTTTACGCAGTGCGCGGGCTTTATGCGTATCCCCGGGGCGAAAAACATTCTCGATAATACGGGCGTACACCCCGAATCTTACGACGGAACGAAGAAACTGCTCGACCTGTTCGGGTATACCGATAAAGACGTAGAAAACGGCAATCTCGGCGAAATTAAGGATAAAATCAAGGCGTACGGCATTAAAAAAGTGTGCGAAGAAACCGGGCTCGGAGAAGATACGCTTAACGATATCGTGACCGAACTGCTCAAACCCGGCCGCGACGTGCGCGACAGCCTGCCGCAGCCGATGCTCAGAGCCGACCTTATGGATATCGGCGACCTTAAGCCGGGTATGAAAATTAAAGGCACCGTCAGAAACGTTACCGATTTCGGCGCGTTTATCGATATCGGCGTGCATCAGGACGGACTTGTTCACGTTTCCGAAATTTCCGACCGTTTCGTTCGTCATCCGAGCGAAGTCCTTAAAGTCGGCGACGTCGTCGAACCCACCGTTATTTCGGTTGACGTACGCAAAAAACGTATCGGGTTGAGCCTTAAAAGCAAGCCGATCATTAAATGATTTTGTGCCGATGATTGTTTTTTGCACCGAACGACGGTGCGGAAATGCTTAGGGGTAGCCCATTGGTTATTTAATAATCGTTTGATATGGCGGCTCAAATGTCCCATTAAGAAATTCAATTGCGATAAAGAAGAAGATTGAACATAAAAAATCTGCCGCTCGGTGAAGCGTTGGGCGGCGGAAAAAAGATCGGGAGTGTTTTTTGAAAATATTCCCGTTCTTTTTTGGTTGTTTTGGGTTTGAGCGGTTTTATAGTCGACGTTTCGGCTGGGCGTTTATAAAGTACCGCGGGTCGGAATGTTTATTGAAAATCAGGGTTTTATTTTGCGGTGGGCGTTGATGTTTTCTGCAAAAAAGTAAATTTTATTAAATCCCGAAAAAACGTTTGACAAGTTTTTTGCGATTATATATAATGAAATGGTTGACTGCGAATATGATATTCGCACATATCGGCTATGGAGGAATGGCTGAGTGGTCGAAGGCGCACGATTGGAAATCGTGTATACGTCATAAGCGTATCTGGGGTTCAAATC
>CAKQXZ010000048.1 GCA_934292955.1 uncultured Clostridia bacterium | reverse complement strand
TCTATATTAGAAGCCGCAGAAATCGACGGTGCAAATCAGTTTCAGACGTTTATAACGCTTGTCGTTCCTATGATTGTTCCCGCAATCTTTATGGTAGGTTTGTTAAGTTTCGTAGGAATCTGGAATGAATACGTCATGAGCATAACTTACATAAAGAATGCCGATTATTATACGTTATCGGCAGGTATCAACAACCTTATGTCAAACAATCAATACGGCTATGACGTTAAATTCGCCGCTCTCATTATAGCGATGGTGCCTATTCTGATTGTATATGCGATCTTCCAGAAACCGCTTCAGAACGGACTTTCTTCGTCCGACGGCGTAAAGGGATAAATTATGAAACTATTCGATAAAAAGCAATTCCAAAATCCCCCCGCGGAATATTCGGCGGCTCCGTTCTGGTTTCTGAACGGAGATTTAGAAGAAAACGAACTCAGACGCCAACTCTTCGAAATGAAAGACAAGGGCGTAGATCAGGTAATACTTCATTCGCGCAAAGGTATAGAAATTGAGTACCTTTCTGACGAATGGTTCAAAAAAATCGGCATAATTCTTGCGGAGTGCAAAAAACTCGGGCTGACCGTTTTAATTTACGACGAAGACAACTGGCCGAGCGGCTATGCGGGCGGCAGAATTACCGCAAAAAATCCCGCGTACTGCGCAAAATGTTTAAGCGTTGAAAAAATTTATCCTGTTTTAGGCGAGTACATAACCGTCGAAGATAAAGCGGATAGCGAACTCGAATGCGTTATCGCGGTACACAGCGACGAGTATTTTCTTGATATAACCGATTACGAGCATAAAAAATGCAAACCGTGGAGATCTGAAACGCTCTGCTGGGAAGTGTTCGTTTTCAGAAAAGAAAAATGCGGGCATCGCCCCGCATATTCGCCCCATCCATACGTCGATCTGCTTAATCCCGCCGCCACGTGCGAGTTTGTCGCCGTTACACATGCGGAATATAAAAAGAGATTTCCCGAATATTGGGGCAGTATAATAAAAGGCTTTTTCACCGACGAACCGGGATTCTATCAGAATTATTTAGAGCAGTGCAAAAACCTTAACACCGTTATCTGGACGGACGATTTTGCCGACAGATTCATTAAAAAATTCGGTTACGACATCCGCCCGCACCTTTGCTGTCTGTGGCAGAATATGGGCGCGGTATCGGTTAAAACGCGGTGCGACTATTATAAGGCGGTCGCCGAATTTTATAAAGAAAGTTATTTCGACGTTATCTCGGAATTTCTGCATAAAGACGGACTTGTCCATTTAGGTCATCTTCACCGCGAAGATTATATCGAATCGCTCGTGCAGACCGAAAGCGATTTCTTCTCTGCGATATCCGCGCTCGACGCGTCGGGCATAGACTGCATTGACAGAGAACCCCGTCGTATAACCGAACGTCTCGGCTCTTCCGCCGCGCACATTTACGGCAAAGAAATCACGATGAGCGAAACGTTCGGCGGTTTCGGCTGGTCGCTTACGCCCGAGTATATGAAACAACGGGTAGATTTGCAATACGCTCAGGGTATAAACATGCTCGTCCCGCATGCGTTTTTCTATTCGACCGCGGGTATAAGAAAGACCGAAAGCCCGCCGTCGCTCTTTATTCAGAACGGCTACTGGAAGTATTTCGGGCAGTTTTCCGATTATGTTAAACGTTTAAGTTACATAGGCAGAAACGGCGGTTATATAGCCGATGCAGCCGTCTATTTTCCCGTTAAAACCGCGTGGGCCGAATATCGTCCGCTTTACAGATTTTTCCTGCACGAATTAGACGAGCAGGTGCTTGAAATTACTCAGGAGCTCAATAACGGCGGAATATCTTTCGACTTTATCGACGACCATGCGCTTGACTTTTGCAAAGTAAACGGTTCATCGCTTACCGGAATTGAAAAGTCCGCCTATAAGTCGATTATCATGCCGTCCGTGACCGTGATACCCGAAAAAACGCTTGAAAAAATCGCAGAGTTCGTAAAGAACGGCGGCACCGTTTTAAGCGTAGGCGAGTTTGATCCCGTCGACGAAACAGGCGAAAAAAGCGACCGTTTTGACTCGCTGTTAAACGAAATTAAACGCTCCGCCGATTATAAAATAATCAAAAAACACAGAGAAGACGAATTGTTGCCCGCGCTTAAAGGCGTTATATCTAACGACGTCATCTGCGGCGACGCTCACGGCGTTTTAATTCTTAAACGTACGGACGGCAACACGCAGATACGCTTCCTTGTAAACAATGAAGATGCGGAAAAGACTTTCGCTATCGAATGCGACGGTTATACTTCTGCAGAGATATGGAATGCCGAAAACGGCGAAATCACTCCCGCCGATTTTGTTCGGACAAACGGCAAAGTAAAGGTTAACGTTAATTTACAGCCTTACGGTTCCGTTCTTATCGCGTTTGCGAACGAAAAGACCGCGCCTTCCCAAAAACAAACCGAAAAATTGCTTGAAGACATAACTTCGGGCTGGAAAATCGCAAGCGAGAACAAGGCTGTAGAAAAAGCGGACTTTTTCACCGCGGGAAAAGAAAGGTTTTCGGGTGAAGTAACATTTGTAAAAGAAGTAATCCTTAAAAAGACCGAAGAAAAAACGATACTTAAACTCAACGACGTTTCCGCATACGCAACCGTTGCGATAAACGGTGAATTTGCGGGCGCAAGACTTTGGTCGCCTTATGAATTCGATATCACCGATAAAATCCGCGACGGAAAGAACACAATTGCCGTAACTGTGGGTTCTACCGAAGAAAACGCAATGACGGAAAGCAATAAAAACGCGGGAATTTTCGGTAAAATCGAGATAATCGGAGTTAATAAAAACTAATGAAAAAAGTTAAATTGATTATAGTAGGTTTCGGCGGGCGCGGTCAACTTTTCGGCGGTTACGCTGTTGCCGATAAAAATACCGAACTGGTCGCTATTGCCGACGTAAATCCCGAAGCGAGAGAGAAAGCGGTTAAAGAATTCGGCTTAAAGCCCGAAAACTGTTTTGCAAGCGCAGACGAAATTTTCGCGTGCGGTAAAATCGCCGACGCTGCTTTTATCTGCACGCAGGATAAACAGCACAAAGACCACGCAATTACCGCAATGCGCTTAGGTTACGATATCTGCCTTGAAAAGCCTATCGCAACGACCATGCAAGACTGCGAAGACATTCTTAACGTACAGCGCGAAACGGGAAAAAAGGCGATGATCTGTCACGTTCTTCGTTACAGCCCGTTTTATATGAAAATGCGCGAAGTAATAAAGAGCGGCGAGATAGGCGACGTGGTGACTATCAGTCAGACCGAAAACGTCGCTTACTGGCACGACGCGCATTCATACGTCCGCGGCGCATGGCGAAACAGAGAAGAAAGTTCGCCCATGATTCTTGCAAAATGCTGTCACGACCTTGATATTATTTTCTGGCTGTACGGCAAAAAGTGCAAAAAAGTTTCGTCGTTCGGAGATCTTTACTATTTCAAAAAAGAAAACGCTCCCGCGGGCAGTGCGGACAGATGTTTCCGTTGCCCCGAAAGCGTTAAAAAAGATTGCCCGTACGACGCTTTCAAGATTTATAACGATATCTACAAAGCGTATAATCCCATTCTCGGCAACGCAACGGCTTTCCGCGGAACGAGAAAAGAGTATATCGACGAACTTTTGTCCGACGAAAAATATCCTTACGGCAGATGCGTTTTTGCTTGCGATAACGACGTTGTCGATCATCAGGTCGTCAACATGCTTTTCGAAGGCAACGTTACGGCGCAACTTACTATGACGGCGTTTTCCAAAGAGTGCCATAGGTGCATAAAAGTTCACGGCACGCTGGGTGAAATGGTTGCCGATATGGAAGAAAACTTAATTCACGTCATGCCGTTCAGGTCGGACGATTACGCCATCGATATAACGAAATACGCAGCCGATCTTTCGGTCCATGGCGGCGGGGACAAGTTGTTGTTCGAAGATTTCGTTTCGTATATAACGGGCGGCGCACCTTCGGAAACACGCACAACGCTTGAAGACAGTCTTATCTCTCACAAAATGAGTTTTGCCGCCGAAGAATCGCGGCTTTCGGGCGGCGAGCCTGTCGACATAAAATGAATTCGGCATATAGTAAATTAAAAAATCAATATTTTATCGGCGATTTTTCGGTTTCGTACACACTTAAAACCGACGATATAACAAAGGGCGCGAAGCCGCAAGGCGCGCCCTATATTTCTCGTAAAGGCGAATTCGACGAAAGGGGAGTTAACGCCGAAACTTCAAGTCGCGTTAAACTTTGCGAAAAATTCGGCGGTTTTTTAATCGAACTTAAAACGGATAGCGACGATTTATCCGAATTCGGTCTGAACCTGCCCGTTAAATTTATGGGCAAAATGAATTGCGGCGGCTGGAAAAAACAATATCTTTTCAATTCGCCGTACAATTCCGAAGATAATAAGCATATTTTTTGTTATCTGACCAACCCAGAAGGAAATAATCTGCTCATTTTGTCGCTTATGAAAATCGATGGGTGGAAGATGGATTATTCGCTTTTTTCGGGCGGGCAGTATTTCGATAATCTTAAATTTCTCGCTTCGTTCGATAAAGCGTATAACGGAAGCGGCGGTAAACGGCTGAAGTTGCTTTTTCTGCCCGTAAAGTCGTATGCCGAAGCACTGAATAAGGTTGCCGAAATTAAAAATCTTCCCGTTGTGTTTTACGAAAAAAGTTATGTAAAACTCGGCGAAGAATTAAAAATAAACGTTATCGGCGATTTCGATTTTGTTAAGATAGGCAACAAAAAGTTTTATAACCAAGGCGGTTTTACATATGTGAAAACCGATAAAGAAGGACTGCTCACGGTCGTCCCTTATAAAGGTAATAAAAAGGGGTTTGATTGCGAAATCTTCGCCTATAAGTCGATTATCGGGCTGTTTTCAAAATCCATGTATTCGGTTTCCGAAAGCGATCTTGCCAGCGGCGACGGTAATTTATGCGAATGGAAGTGCTATGTTTCTGCAATTTTAAGGTACATGCAACGGTACGGAAAAAGCGCAACGCTCGTAAAAAAAATCAAAGGCGCGCTCGATACAATTACCGAACGCGACGAAGCAAAAGCGATAGACAGACAAACGATTTTTTATAAAGCTCGAAACGGCTATCCCGCATACAACGTGTTTAATTCAAACAGGGTGCAGGAGCAATTTTTCGGCATAGGCATTCTGCTTGACGCTTATAAATTTTTCGGCACGAAAAATTATCTTGATTACGCCGTAAAAGCAACCGACAGCGTTCTTGAATCGCATTTATCCGAAAACGGCGCAATCGAAACTTTTATGGAATGGTCGAAGACGACCGAAGACTACACAACCGTTTGCTGTCTTATAATTCCCGTCATAGAATTGGCTGAGTTTCTTAAAGACAAAATGCCCGAAAAGTCGCAAAAATACTACGAAACGGCGGGTAAAATGGCTGCGCACGTTTATAACCGCGGCATATCTTTCCCGACCGAAACTTTAGAGCAGGATTTTGCCGAACCGTTTATAGAAGAAGGCAGTATGTCTTGCTCGGCGTTGACTTTGCTGTATTATTGCGCAAAAGTCGAAAGAAACGAAAACTATATCGTAAGAGCAAAAGAAATTCTTGATCTGCACGATAATTGGGTGGTAAAAACGCATAAAGCGCCGATGTTTTTCAGCTCGCTTCGCTGGTGGGAAACCAAGTGGGAAGGCGATAAAGACGGCAACGCGCTTTGCATGGGGCATGCCTGGACGATCTGGCGCGCCGAAGCCGATTATTGGTATTATGTGCTGACGGGCGATAAAGATTATTTCGAAAAGGCTAAAAACGGCTTTATGACCAACTTTTCAAAAATCGATAAACGCGGCAGGTCTTACGCTTGTTATCAGCCCGATTATATCACGGGCGGCGGCTTTACCGAGCGGTGCGAAGACGTTGATTTCCGCATAGTAAACGGATTTCCGCGGCAGACCGACAGCGGGCTTTCGCGTTACGTCTGGTCAAGGGCTGCGGGCAGTCTGTTCGAAAATTCCGACCCCGACGAAGCGTTTGACTAAAAAAAGTTTAACTGATAAATGGTCAATTAAAGCGGTTGTTTCGCTTTTCCGTTTACGGCGCAGTTTTATATTTTTATTATGAATAACATACAAAAAACGCACGAATATATAATTTCGCATTGGCAAAAAGCGGTTATTCTGCCCGAAAACGCAGAAACGCCTTCTTTTTACGTTAAGCCTTTTATCCCACCGTGTATAGACGGTCCTTTCAAAAGCCTTTTTTACTGGGATACTTATTTTACGAATAAAGGTCTTTTGGCTGACGGACGTACAGAAGACGCGAAAAACAACGTGGATAATCTGCTTAACGCCGTTGACAGGTTTGGTTTTGTTCCGAATGCGTTAAGCGCGCATCTGCTCAAGTTTTGTTCTCAGCCGCCGTATCTGCATTTTATGGTCGATGACGTTTATACCGCGACCAAAGACGCCGAATGGCTTGAAAACGCTTATTTTACCTTGAAAAAGGAGTATTCGTTCTGGCAGACGGAAAGAATGACCGAAACGGGGCTTAACAGGCACTTTCATCACAAACTTTCCGAAAAAGACCTTATAGATTATTACGGGGTAGTCGCGGGCGAAAGGCTTAAACTTGCCGAAAGAAAAACGGACGAAGAAAAGTGCGCTCTTGCCGACGGTTTTCTTGCAGTTGCCGAAAGCGGAATGGACTGGACGCCGCGTTTCGGTTTTTGTGGCGACGAGATTTTGCCTGTCGATCTTAACGCGAATCTTTACGGGTTAGAAAAACATCTTGCTTTATGGGCTGCAAGGTTCGAACCGCAAGAAAGCGAATTTTTCGAAAAAGCGGCTGAAAAACGAAAGGCTCTTTGCAATAAATATTTTCTTGCCGAAAACGGACTTTTTTACGATTATAATTACGTTACGGGTAAACGTTCGGAACTTAATTGCAGCGCGCAGTTTATGCCGTTTATAACGGGACTTATATCCGATAAAACGGCGTTTAATCGGCTTATAGACCGACTTTTGATGCCGAATGGTGTGCTTTGCGTACAAAAAACCGAACAAAAAATCGTTTATCAATGGGGTTACCCCAACAGTTGGGCGCCCGATAATTTTCTTGCATATACGGCGGCAAAAAAAATCGGGGAATATGAAATGGCGCAACAAATTGCCGAAACTTATCTAAAAACGGTTTCCGACGAATTTTCAAAAAGCGGCAGGTTGTGGGAAAAGTACGATGCGGCTTTTGGTGGTGCGGCTACAGTAAACGAATACGAGGTTCCCGAAATGCTTGGTTGGACTGCCGGAGTTTTCGAATATTTTTTGTCTGCCGCGGACAATGCTTATTAACCGGCAGCGCGCAACGTTAAGTCCGTAGCATAACGTCGGCATAAAACGGCATAATAGTGCCGAAATTTTGAATTATCGGACAATGTTTGTCGTTAAACTTTACATTTTTTCAAATTTACTATACAATGAGTCCGGTTGTTTAACAGAAAGCTTTTCAACCTAAAATCGACGGGAGATAAAATTATGAACGAAAACAAAATTCTTTGCGCAATGGTTGATCTGTCAAGAGACGGCGTTATGAAAGTACAGACACTCAAGCGTTATGCCGAACTTATAAAAAAAGCGGGCTATAACGCGCTCGGTTTATACATAGAAGACGTTTACGAAATCGACGGCGAGCCATATTTCGGTCACCTTCGCGGAAGATATTCTCAAAACGAACTTAAAGAAATAAACGATTTTTGCAAGAGTATCGGCATAACGGCAATACCGTATATTCAGACGCTTGCTCACCTTGAAGGAATTTTCAAATGGCACGCCTACGACGATATTAAGGATATTGCAAACATTATGCTCGTCGGCGAAGACAGAACTTACGAGCTTATCGATAAAATGTTTTCGACTCTCCGCCGTTGTTTCGATACAGATCATGTCAACATCGGCATGGACGAAGCGCCGATGATGGGCAGGGGGAAATATCTCGATAAACACGGCTATCCCGAAAACGCGCAGGATTTGTTGTTCGACCACCTTACAAAGGTCAGCGAAATCGCGGCAAAGTATGGTTTTAAGCCCACAATGTGGTCCGATCTTATCGTGCATATGACCGAAAAAGGCAATTGCCGCAAAGTTCCCGAAAACGTCACTCTTTGTTATTGGGATTATTATCATTATACAAAGAAGCATTACGACGATAAATTCAACCTGCATTCAAAACTTACCGATAACATCGCGTTTGCAGGCGGCGCATGGTGCTGGGCGGGGTTTGCTCCTATGAATAAAAACTCGTTTGCAACCATGAAATACGCAATGCAGTGCTGTCATGAACGCAATATAAACAACGTAACTATTACCGTATGGGGCGACGACGGGCGCGAATGTTCATGTTTTTCCGTTCTGCCCGCGTTGTTTTATTGTGCCGAGAAGTATCTGTATCAGACCAAAGATTCCGATATAAAGAAAAAATTCGAAAGCGTTTTCGGAATAAAGTACGATACATTCCTTTTGCTCGATCTGCCTAACGAAATCAAAGACAGAGAAAAGTGCAACAACCCGAGCCGTTGGGGATTTTTCAACGATCCGTTCGTCGGTAAGTTCGATTACCATATCGATATCGGCGACGGAATGCCGTATAAAAGTCACGCGTTAAAACTTAAACGTGCGGCTAAAAACGCGGGCGAATTCGGTTATCTTTTCGAAAATCTCTTCCGTTTGTGCAAGGTAATGGAACTCAAATACGATCTCGGCGTAAGAACGCGCAAGGCATATCTCGATAACGACAGGGAAGAACTGCAAAATATCGCGAACAACGTGTACCCCGAACTTATTAAAAGGTTGAAAGCGTTTACCGCAGGTTTCAGAAAACTCTGGCTTAAAGAAAACAAACCGTTCGGCATCGAACTTCACGAATTGCGGCTCGGCGGGCTTCTTTTAAGGCTTGAAAGTTGCAGAGAAATTCTTCTTTCGTATCTCAACGGCGAAATCGATAAAATCGACGAACTCGACGCGCCCGTTCTGCCGTTCATACAAGGTATTGAAAAAACCGCGAATATCTGCTATCAGGCGCATATCAACACGGTCACGGTCGCAAGCATCAATTCAAGCTTGTAATTTGCAAGTATAAAACGTGGCGATACATTTATCATCGTAAAAACAAAAAAACCAGGGTATCAATTATGCAAGGATATTTCGACGATAAAAACAGAGAATACGTCATAACGGATATGAAACCGCGCAGACCATGGCTGAATTATCTGTGGAACGAAGAACTTGTCTGTCAGTGCGACCAGTTCGGCAACGGTTTTTCATGGATGGCAGTCGGCACAAGTCGGCGCGATATAGAAAAAGGCGTAAGAAACGTATACATAAAAGATAAAGATACGGGCGAAATCTACTGCGCCAACAGAAATTATAACGATCTGCCGTTCAGCGTTTTTCAAACTCACGTCGGAATAAATTATCAGAAAATTATCGGCGAATACAACGGGCTTTCGGTCGTGTTTACGATTTGCGTGCCTACGCAGGGCGCAGTGGTTCTTTACGACGTAAAAGTCGTCGATAAGCAAAATAAAAAAAGAAATATCGACTTGTATTTTTGTCTGCAGCCGAGCCCCGCGCTTTCCTGGCACGACGCTTACGGCTTTGCCGAAAACAGCGAGCAGTTAAACGGCTTGATTTATCGTCACGAAGGTTTCAATCTGCCCGACGACCATACGCGGCTTTTTGTGGGCTGTAATAAAAAATATTGCGCCTACGATCTTTCGCACTCCGATTTCAGGGGCGAGTACAACGGTTACGACAACCCGAAAGATATAAAAAACGAAAATTTATCGTGCAAAGGCGCAACGTTCGAAACGGAGTATGTAGCAGCCTTCCGGTTTGCCGACGTGCTTAAAGAAAGTAATTCTTTCGAAGCGTCTTTCTGTTCTTTTGCCGCAAAAACCGACGAAGAAATTGAAACGCTTTCGGCAAAATATCTGAAAAATTCGACGTTTGAAGAAGAACTTAATAAAGTTCGCGCGGCTAACGAAAGCGAATACAATGTTTTTCAACTGAAATCGCCCGACGAATATCTGAATTCGCAGGTAAATATATGGCTTAAACGGCAGTTGTCCCTTGGTAAAACGTGGGGAAGACTATACGGAAAAGGTTTCCGCGACGTTATGCAGGATATAACCGCATTCGTTTCGATGGATTCGGAACTTGCAAAAAAGCAAATACTTCACGCGCTTAAATATCAGTATGAAGACGGCAACCCCATCCGCATGTTCGAGCCTAATTTCAGGTTCCCATATAACGACGGCGGCGTTTGGGTTGCGGGCACCATTCTTTCTTACATAAACGAAAGCGGCGATTTGTCTATCTTGAACGAACAAGTGCCGTATCTTAAAGGCGACAGTTACGAAAACGCGAGTTATGCCGACGCATTCGTAACCGAACCGTATGTTTCGGGCGAAAGAACGGGCAATGTGTTAGACCATCTTCTTGCCGCAACCGATTATTTGTTGTCTTCCCGCGGCGGGCATAATCTCATTTTATGGCGCGGCGGCGACTGGAACGACAGCATGAACAACGTCGGTCGCAAAAATAAAGGCGAAAGCGTGTGGCTGTCGATCGCTACGGTCAAAGCGATCAATGAGTTAATCGATATACTAAAAATTTCGGGTAACGACGATTTAATCGACGGCTATAAAAATAAGCGAAACGAACTTATATCGGCTATAGAAAAGTATGGCGTTACAGGCGGGCATTTTATTTACGGATACAACGACAAAGGCGACGTAATCGGCGGCAGCGAAAGAATCTTTCTTAATCCGCAAACATGGTCGGTGCTTGCCGGTATCGGCGACGAGAAATCGCAGAAAAAAATTATGAACGTTGTCGAAAACACGCTTAAGTGCGATTTCGGGTACGTTCAGTGTAACCCGAGCTTTACCCGCGGCGACGATAACGTCGGCAGAGTGTCGTATTTTCAGCCGGGGCTTGTCGAAAACGGCGCGGTTTATAATCACGGCGTGGCGTTTAAGATTGCGGCTGATTGCATGCTCGGTCGCGCAGATACGGCATATAAAACGTTGAAAATGATTTCGTACGACAACCCGCTCAATCCGAACAACGGCGTCGAGCCTTACGCCGTAAGCAATATGTATATGGGACCCGAAAACAAATACATCGCGGGCTACGCTCCCATGAGTTGGGTTACGGGAACCGCAGGCTGGCTTTACAGGTGCGTAACCGAGTTTATGTGCGGAATAAAACCGACAGCCTACGGGCTTAAAATAGCTCCGTGTATTCCGGATAACTGGAACGGAACTACGGCAACGCGCGTATTCAGGGGCGAAACATACGAAATAAGTTACGAAAAATCAGACCGCAAAGAGGTAGTGTGCGACGGAAAAACAGTCGAAATACTTCCGCTAACGGGTAAAGGCAGTATTCATAAAGTTTTGTACAGATATTAAACAGGAGAAATATGGACAGATTAAAAATCGGGCTGATCGGTTTAGGTCAGCGCGGAGCGGCTTTCGGTATGACCGACGGTTCAATCGGGTTGCTCGGCAATATTCTGAATAATTCCGACGTTATAGTCGCCGCGCTTTGCGACGAACATGAAGAAAGAATTTCGTTCGCAACCGAAAAAGTTATTGCGGCAGGGCAGGACAAACCGCTTACCACAAAAGATTACAACGAAGTTTTGTCTTGCGGGGTAAACGCCGTCATAGTCTGCACCAGTTGGGCTTCTCACGTCGAAGTCGCGCTTGCAGCAATGGAAAGCGGCATTGCCGTCGGCA
Organism: uncultured Clostridia bacterium; assembly: GCA_934292955.1. The sequence goes on along the minus strand of CAKQXZ010000048.1, from coordinate 3,893 downwards.
TAGAAGTAGGCGGAACGCATAATCTTGACGACATGAAAAAACTCGTCGAAACGTACGAAAAGACTAAAACGCCTTTCATGTTCCTTGAAAATTGTTGCTATAATAAGGACGAACTGCTCGTAACGTCGCTTGCTCGTAACGGCAAACTCGGCGAAATCAGTTATTGCCATGGCGCGTATTGCCACGATCTGCGCAACGAAATAACCGAAGTCGGGCTAAAGCGCGGGCATTATCGGCTTGAAGAGTATAAAAATCACAACTGCGAAAATTATCCCACGCACGAATTAGGTCCTATCGTAAAACTGTTAGGTATAACCCGCGGCAATAAGTTCACAAGACTTACGGCTATGGCGTCAAAGGCTTGCGGACTTAGCGAATATATAAATAATCATCCCGAAGTATCCGCTCTTAAAGGCGTAAAGTTTAAGCAGGGCGACGTCGTAACCACTATGATTGAGTGCGAAAACGGCGAACTCGTCACGCTCAAACTCGATACAACTTTGCCACGTTTGTACGACCGTGAAATAACGGTGAGCGGAACAAAGGGGTATTATAATCAGACGTTAAGGGCAGTGGTGCTTGACGGCGACAGATTCAATCACGAAAAAAACGTTATACAGGATTCGCTCAACAGTCAGGACGATTATTCCGAATATCTTCCAGACGACTGGAAAAATATTACCGAAGAGCAACTTAAAACGGGGCATGGCGGAATGGACTACATAATGCTCAAGCATTTCTTCCGTGCGGTAAAGAACAAAGAAGACATGCCCGTCGACGTTTACGAAGCGTGCGCAATGATGTGCGTTACCGCTCTTTCGGAGCAGTCTATCGCAAACGGTGGCGCCCCTGTCGAAGTTCCCGATTTTACTAACGGCGCATACAAAACGCGAAAAATAACCGACGTTATGCCGCTTCCGGTCGTTTCTTCGGCTGATTAAAAGTTTTTTCAGGAACAAGTGTTTGCTTGCGCATAGTTTAATACCTACGATTTATAAAAATCTCGCTCCAAAAAAAATCCAAAATTACACGAAAAAAGTGTACCCAACAAAAAATAAAATACAAAAAAAGCACTACTTCCTAACGTTTTAGGCACAAAACAATAGGAAATAGTGCATTTTTGGCTGGCAAGTGGTGATTGCGTTTGAACGCCTTTTATAATATTTTTAGTATTTTTAACGTCGTCAAAAGTTATTTTCTCTATATCTTTTCCGCCGCGAATATTAAAATATACAATCGTATCGTCGTCGCTGACAAATACCTGACTTACGAGATGATCGATAATTTGTTTCTGATAATTTTTATCGTTAACGTCGCTTTTCAATATTTCCTCTATAAAAGCAAGCAAATCTTCACGGGTAAGCCTGTAACCGCGTTCAAGTTCCAACTGCGCTTTTTGCGTTTCCAGGTCGTTTAATAAAACTTCGTATTCCGCCATTTTCTTTTCAATCGAATTCTGCAACAATACGCTTTTCGCTTTTACAAACGAATCGGTAAGCGCGGAAACTTCCTCGTTTATCTTATTGATACGGGTAATAACGCTTTTTAAGTTTTGCTCGTCGGTGCGTTTGTCATAATACGCAAGAACGTCGTCAACTGCAGTTTCGGCATTCTTTTTATCGCTTAAAAAATCTCTCACGCAATTAGTAACGTACAGTTCGAGATTGTCTTTATTTTCGCGGAGTTTATCGCACTTACCGCTTCTTTTCTTTTTGCAGACGTAATAATGATGCTGAACGCCTGTTTCGCTCGTTCCTCCACCTGAAACCATTTCCGTTCCGCAATGACCGCAATATAATTTCCCCGTAAGCAGATACGGTTCTTTCGCCGTTGCTTGTCCGCCTGCGGTATATTTGTTTGCCGTAAGTCTTTTCCGAACTCTTTCAAACAAGTCTTTATCCACAATCGCGGGATACATATTATCGCAATGTCTGCCACCGAACGTAAATTCTCCCGTATATTTTTCGTTAAGCATCCACTTATCGAAAGTCCTGCCTTTGAACGGTTTTCCTTTATATCGTTCGCCTTGTTCGTTAAGCATTTTCGCGATTTCGAGTTTTGAAAAACCTTTATCGTACTGTTCAAATATAAATTTTATAATTTTTGCCTCGTCTTCGTTTATAACGACGCGTTTTATAACCTTATTACTTTTACCCGCAACAGGTTCCGTTTCGATTTTGTAGCCGTAAACCTACGCTCCGCCGCAAAAATGTCCGTTCGCAACGCTTGTATCGAGTCCGTCTTTTACTCGTTTGGAAAGCCGTTTACTGTATTTTTCGGCATTCCATTCCAAAAACATTTCGTAAAACTCACCGCCTTCGTCTTCGGCAATAGGTTCAAGAGCGGACAATACTTTGATACCTTCTTCTTTCAGCATTTCTTTATACATAATGCTGTCGCGGCGATTTCTCGCAAAGCGGTCAAACATATAAACGATTATGTACCTGAACGCTCCGCTTTTTGCATCCGAAATCATTCTTTGAAAAGCAGGGCGAGCGTCGTTTGTTCCCGTCCGCGCTTTGTCGGAATAAACGTTTACGATTTGTATATCTTTATTTTCGGCAAACTCCTTGCATGTACGAACCTGCGCCTCAATGCTTTGTTCGTTCTGACTTTGCGAACTGAATCTGGCGTAGATAACTCCTTTATCCATAGTTTTCCCTCCGTGAAGAAATTTATTTTTTCGGCAAACAATCAATCGGGAAACGTCGGAACGGTCAAGGAATAAGTAGAAAATATTGCCGTATAAGTCGATTAACTCATAGTTTTCAGCGATATTTTATACCCTTGACAGAGCCGACTTTTTCCGATATCATAGCACAGAAAAATAAAATTTTCTATCTCATTTTACTTTAATAAATCGGCCAAAGCGAATTCATTATTTCTTACGTCGGATACCCGTTTGTATTCCTTTATCGCCGAAATCAATTTGTTTATATCTTCGAAATACCCTGCGACAAATTCGGGACTTTTAACGTTCGTGAAACCTAAAGTTGTTTTACAATAATCGCTCGGCTTTATATGTGATTTCTTAAAGTCCGAATATTTATTTTCGCCGAAAATGACAAGCATTTCTATTTCGGGTGCGGTAATTACGTTTACTACCTTTATTTTGGGCGCATAAGCCTTGCTTAACGTGAAATTTTCTCGGCGGGAATCCAAAACGCGCAGAACCGTTATTCGTTCGGTAAAACCCTTTCTTAAATAACGTTCTTCAAATTCTTTTGCTTTGCGGCATCGCAAAATTTCACCGTCCAACAAATCGTCGTATGTGAATATCAGCCGATTATCGCTTAAAAGCAATTCCATAATCGTTTTTTCCGCTCCGCCTTCGCAGATACAGGCGACGTATTTAGAAAGTTCCATTATTTACGCTCCTTACCGCCGAGCATAATGTTTCTTTTCAAATCCATATACGCCTCATACATCGGAACCGTTCCTTTCAAAAAGTCGCTTTCGTAAGCCTCGCTCTTTTTAATATCGTTTCTCTTCAATATTTTGGAAAGATTCTCTACCGTAATACCGTTTCTGTTACGCACGATATAAATGCTGTCGTTTCTCTCAAATTCATCCAGAATTTCGGCGTAATGCGTAGAGAAAATCAACGTCGCTCCGCTATGATTTACTTTCGAATCCATATAGAACCTTATAAGCGTGGACACGATTTCATGATTGAAATGGTTTTCGAGTTCGTCAACGATTAAATATCCGCCGTTATCGAAAGTCTTCATCGCGCACAAAAACGTGTTTATACCTTTTATCGTGCCGGAAGAAAGGTATCTGTCGATATCGGACAGACGATTTAGTTTTATCTCGGGTTTATCGAAAAATTTAAGATATCCGCCCGTATCTTTTCCGTCCTGTTTAACGCGGATATATTCGACGCTCGGATC
>CAKQXZ010000047.1 GCA_934292955.1 uncultured Clostridia bacterium | reverse complement strand
ATTCGTCGGCGACGCTTAACAGCAAAGAACTGCTTGTTTATCAGATAATGAGTTACATTTCATCAAATCTTCTTAATATAGAAAAACTGAGCGAGATCTCGGGCAAAATGGGGTATAACTATTCTTATTTGGAAAAGATTTTCAAACAAACCACGGGAAAATCGATAACCGACTATTACGTTGCAAAGAAAATGGAAATTGCGGCGGTTTTAATAAAGGAAAATACTTCGTCGGTAAGCAAAATCGCAGAAACCGTAAACTACTCGTCGGTGTACACTTTCAGCAAGGCATTCAAACTTTATTACGGCGTTTCTCCGTCAGAATACCGCTCAAAATAGTCGCAAATTTTACAATAGTCCGTCTATAAGTCGATTATCGCGACTTTTACGTCTGTTTTCACCCAAAAAATTTCTTTTATAAAACAACTCAATTACCCTTAACAAGAGCGCAAATCCCGAGTAAAATAAAATCAGACTTTATTTTTCTCGGAATTTCTTATAAATTAACGAATAAAACAAGAAAACCCCGCCTATAGGTCGATTATTGCGACTTTCGGCGGGGTTAAATTATATTCATTTTCTTCTATATAGCCGGCGCATAAGGCGCGCTTTATCTTTTTCTATTACGCTCAGTTCTTTTTTCGGCATGACGTTTTCGGGGCGCGACATTATGAAATATCTTAGTTCGTCGAGCGCGTGGTCGTCTTTTTTAATCGGCGAATCGTCGTCGCCCCAACGATACCCTTTTATCTCTCGTATAAGGTTTTTGCAAGACGGAAAAATTTTGATTCTGTCCGCCTTAAAATACTCTTTTACCCGTGCAATCCCCGCAAATTTTTCTTTATTGACGCGCGGATTGCAAGCAATGCCTTCTTCAAAAAAAAGTTCGGTAACGCTCTTTGAAGAAGCGAGCGTTTTTTGGTTTGCAGCGCTGTCTATAAGTGCTTCTATTCGTCCGTCCGATCTTCTGTGCCAGCCTAAAGAATCGGCAATTTTTTCGATCGCTCGGGCGTGATATGAAATAGGCCTTTCGGCTTCGTAATGCTCGGCAACGACGTAAACGTTACCGTCGTAATCCACCCCGTAAAAGTGGCAGGAGAGCGGATTATGCAGCCCAGGGTCGATAGAGAGACACGCCTGCCAGTCGTACGGCAAAGAAAACGGTTCTTTAATAACGTGTTTTTCTTCGTCGAACTCGGTGTAAACGGCGCCGCTTTCGGCTTTGAAATGCCCGTACCTTCTTGAATCGAGCGCGTCTTTAGACAGACTTTCAGTCATTTTTCTGACTTCTTCGGGGTTAAGATACGGGTTATCGCCCCACTCCATAAATTCGTACCATACGTCGGGCGAATCGTTGCTGTTCAGATAAATCTCGTCATAAATAAAAGTCAAGCCCTTTAGCGGAGTCATCGTGCCGAACATGCACCCGCATTTATCGAGCAGACGCATTTTGCATTCGTCGTAAACGTCCTTGGGCGGCTCTTCGTCGAACCAGACGTAATCGAGCGACGCGCCCTGAAATTTTTCGCGCCCCTGATCACAACTTTTGAAACCTATAACGGATACTCCGCCGAACGCGTTTTTAACAAAAAGTTGGTCTATAACACCGTTATCGAGACTATCCTTGCGCCCGCTGAGCATAACCGCGTCTACAATATCGCGCGAAGAAAGATAAGACAAAACCTTTTTTTGCGCAACGTCGCGCTGCACTTGCTGGGTAAGCGACACAACCCATCCGAAGGTGTTTTTTCGGTTTTGTCTGAACGGATGAATTCCCCTTGCAAGCCAGACCGTTTCGACCGCGCCGCACTCCGTTTTGCCGCTTCTGTTGCCGCCGAAAACCCAGCGATTGTTTTTAAGACATTTATGAAACGCCATCTGCTTTTCGTGAACCACGTCTTTATTGTACTTATCAAGACGGCTCGTCCGACGTTGTTCTTCACGCTCGATTGCATGAAGTTTTTCTATATACTCATCTATATTTTCGCGCATTCGACCAAATTTACTCCGCTACGTCCGAAATCGACATATTTTGCATTTTAACTTGTGATATAATTATGACAATATGAAAAATAGTTATTTTGCAAAGAAACTGCTTAGCAGTCTGTTAACAATACTTATAACTTTAACGCCCGCATTTACGGGAAACTCGAAAACCGCCGACGCATATTGCAATGCGCCGCTGCCCGCAGGTGTGCGATTACCCGATTCGGCATCCGAAAAGAATTCTATTCCCGCGCTTGCACGCATTTCGGATAATGAAACCGTGCTTTATTCCGACCCCGGCTGCACGATTGCGGGCTTTGTTTTGCCGTACGGGTACTTCGTCAAGGTGCTTGCCGTAAACGAAACTTCGGTTTGCGTACGCTATATGGACGGCTATTCCGACCTGCCCGCGCGCGACGGATATATTCTTACAAAGCACTATTACGCCTTTTACGACGACGCGCCCGAACAACTCTACCCCGAATGCAAACTGACGCTTTCTGCCGACGAAGTTCTGTTTTCCGATTCTAAAGCCGCGTCGCCTAAGACCGTGCTTCCCGAAAGCAACAAATGCACTTTTTACGGCTACACATACGTCGACGGCGAACGCTATTATTGCGTTTATTCTTGCGGATATATAGGCTATGTACGCGCCGCAGCTTTTACAGACCAGACGATACCCGCGCACCCGCTGCCTTTTCCGCAAAAGACGGCGGAAACTTCCGAAACCGACGAAAACCGGAATTCGACAAAACAAACGACGCCCTACTCAACCGATCGCGATTCCGTCATAAAAACCGTAATAGTTCTTGCCGTATCGGTGGTTGCGCTGAGCGTCGTCTATCTTTTGTTCAAGCCCGACCGTAAGCACCGCTTTGCATTTACGGATAAAGATTCTGACGACTTGATGTAAAATTTAACAAAATTCAGAGATTTCTCTCTTTGGCGGAATTCTTCCTGCAAGTTTCCGCCATTTTTTTTATGCGCTGATATTTAGCGCGCAAAAAGTAAATATCCCCCAGATTTTCATAAAACCAATCTTCGTCAGGCCTAAGATACTCCATAAGTTTTTCGATTTTCTTTTCGAGTTTCAACTGTTTGCGAAAATAAGATCTCGCGCTCGGATCGAAGTCTTCGCCTTGCATAATATGAAAGTATTTATACTCGATAAGTTGCCTCTCATAAGGAGTAAGTTTTGCCAAAAGTTGGTCTATAACACCTTTAATCCATACAAGACGCGCCGAGCGTTCGTTAAGAAGAACTATTTCGTTCATCTGCGCGCAAGTTTTGGAATTATCTTTATACGAAGTGATTGCCTTGTAATAAACAAGTTTATCGGTGGCTTTAATCACATCGATAAAAGACGGATAACAATAAAGTAAAGTCTTGATTACATCATTCATAATTTTCCCCCAAATACGTTCTGAAACGCTTACGTTTGCACTATGTCACAAATTATAAATGCTTTACTTCAGTTTTTCAATACCTAACCGACAATTTTTAATATATTTTTACAATTTTATTTTTTAACACACTCTCCTTTGGCGAAAAAGGCAATCGTAGTTCGGATAAATCGCCGCGTTCCGCCCTTTTTGCAACAAGCGCACGCCTTAGTTTTAGAACATACGTTCGCCTTTTATTATACATATAAGCCCGCTGTCTGTCAACAATCTACCGTCGATACTTATAATTTTTACGACTTAAACAGAATACCTGCCCTGTCCGTTATAAAAAGCAAAAAACTTGTCAATACTTCTGACTGCGCGATAAAATAAGATATTCCACGCAAAAAAGCAACGCGAGCAAACAAAATCGTTCGCGACAAACAGCGCGTACGCATAAAATATAACGGGGGCGAATTTATAAATGGACGGTGAATATCAACTGATAAAACGGGGCGAATTATACTACGCCGATCTCAGCCCCGTAATAGGCAGCGAACAAGGCGGAGTAAGGCCCGTGCTTGTAGTACAAAACGACGTCGGCAACAAATACAGCCCGACGGTAATCGCGGCGGCGGTGACGAGCAAACTTTCTAAAGCTCGATTACCGACCCACATCGAACTAAGCGCGCATGTGTACGGACTTGCAAAAGATAGCGTTGTTCTTTTAGAGCAGATCCGCACGATAGATAAGCGCAGACTTAAAGAACGCATAGGCTCGCTCGCGCCGCAGGTTATGGCGCGCGTAGACGACGCACTTTTAATAAGTTTAGGCTTTGCGAAAGAATACTACGCAAAAAAAGCGTAAAAAGCATAAATACCAAATTTTCGGCAAGACTTCGTCGCGAACGTAGTCTGACTGCAATGCTATGAAAACGGCGGGCAAAAAGCTGCGGGAAAAATATACAAAAACGGAATTTTCGTTAAAACCGACAATTCCGTTTTTTATTAAGTGCGTTTAAGCGTAATATTTTATTTATTTCTAATTAAAAATTTTTTACAGTTCATAAAGAAAAAACAAACGAATTATTCTGTTTTTATTGCATTTTTCATACAATCATGATATAATTTATGCATGGATTATGATAAGGTGCACTAAACGACATAAAACACCGTAATTCGCAATCAAATCGACGACAAAGGATCGACCCGCATGGAACAGGAAACGACAGGCAACATCTATATAGTTCTTACGCAAACGGGAACAATTTTATCGCAGATACTGAAAAAGTTCACGGGGGCAAAATATAACCACGTTTCCATCGCGACGGATAAAGATCTGACCAACATGTATTCGTTCGGACGGTTGCACGCATATAACCCGTTTATTGCGGGATTTGTGAAAGAATCTACCGAAAGCGGCACTTTCAAACGGTTCAAAAAGACCGAAGCAATGATTCTGACGGTAAAAGTAAGCGACGAACAATATCACAAAATCTGCAATTATCTTAACAGTTTATATAACCATAAAAAAGCGTTCGGATATAATTATAAAGGCGTTTTTATGGCGTTTTTCGGCAAAGTGCATGCGGTAAGAAACAGATTTTATTGCTCGGAGTTTGTAAAAAACGCGCTCGTAAAAGCAAAAATCGTTTCGGCGGAAGAGTTCCCCGCAATCACTCAGCCCATATTCTTTTCTCAACTTTTTGACGATGTGATTTATAAAGGCAGGCTGTCTACCTACATTGCGATCGAACACTGAAAATTATTCCGTTTATAACTAAAAACATAAACAAAAACCCGCCTATAAGTCGATTATCGACATACAGGCGGGTTTTTAATTAAAAAATTGATTACTTATCGAAAACAACGGTTACGGTTGTACCCGCGCCGAGATCGCTGTCGATAAAAAGCGACGCGCCGTGCAGAGCGCAGATATGCTTTACTATTGCAAGCCCGAGCCCCGTGCCGCCAGTTTTTTTGGAACGCGATTTATCTACACGGTAAAATCTTTCGCAAAGGCGCGGCATATTTTCTTTATCTATACCAATGCCCGTGTCGGCGATTTTAAGAGTAACGGTATCGCCGTCGTCTTTGATATCCACGTCGATTTTTCCGTTTTCGACATTGTAGTTGACGGCGTTGCTGCACAAGTTTTCAACAAGTTCATAAATCTTTTTGCCGTCGCCGTTGATTACCCCGCTGCCCGAAACGGTTGCGGTTATGCTCTTTTCGTTTATTTTCGGCGACAGTTCGCTTATTACTTCGTTGCAGATTTCTTTAAGATCGACTTCGGCGGTTATCAATTCGCTCTTTTCGCCGCTTTCGAGCCGACTGAGTTCAAGCATATCGGATATAAGCGAAGCCAGCCGCAAACTCTCTTTATGAATTCTTTCCACCTGTTTTTCGGAGCCTTCGTCAAGATTTTTTGCCATAAGCAATTCGGAAAGCCCCTGCATAACGGCTACCGGCGTTTTAAGTTCGTGCGAAGCGTTGGCAAAGAAATCGCTTTTTTGCCGAGCCATTTCTTTTTCTTTGGTAATATCGGTAAAAATCACGATAGAACATTCGTCGTTGCCGTTCAAACCGCTCACCGCTTTCATCACAACCGATAAGTCCGTTTCGTTATACGAATATTCGCAGCCGAAGTTTTCGCCGAGATGCGAAGTAATCAGATCGCATAAGCCCAGATCGTCTATTAAAAACACAAGGTCGTTGCCTGCGATCCTATCCGAACCGTCACCCGACTTTTCGCCGCCGTTTTTCAAGCCCGAACAGCCGAAAATTTTCATAACGCTTTTATTGGCAAGAATAATCTTTTTATCTTTTCCGATTGCAAGTATGCCCTGAAAAACGTTTTCGAGAACGGCGTTCAATTTGTTGCGCTCTTCGGTTTCTTTGCGGATATGGTCGAGCGTACTCGAGTTAAGTTCGTTAATCTCGTTCAGAACCGAATAAAGTTCGGGTTCGCCCGAGTCTGTCTTTATGGGTTCGTAATTGCCTTCGTTAAGACTTTTAAGGCTTTTGCCGACGTCTGTAATTTTAGACGTGACTTTTTTGGATATGATTTCGGAAAACACAACCGAAAAACCGACCGCAATACACAGCACAATAAACAAAATCGGCAGCGTTATAACGAAATAACTGTTGATATGACTGCTTTTCATGGCCATACGCAAAACTATCTTCGTGCCGTCGTTAAGTTCGGTTTTTAATGCGTAATAGGTCATTTTGCAACCGAACGTTTCGGAATATCTTTCAACCGCTCCGGGCGTATCTTTGATTGCGTTGCGGATTTCTTCGCGGTCGATATGATTTTCGAGCGGTGACTCGGTATCGCTTTCGAACAGCACGTTCCCTTCGAGATCGATTATCGTTACGCGCAAGGCGTTATCGTTATAATACGCCGAAAAAGCGTTAAAATCGTCGGTGGTTTTAACGAGCGAACATGCAAGTTTTGTTTCTTCTTCAAGCCGCTCTTGTATAATAATCCGCGAGTTTGCCCTTACGGCTACTACACCGTAACCGAACACCATTAAAATGCAAACCGTAGAAAGCAGAAATATCTGCAAAAAAATCTTCTTTTTCATTTATTTTCGAATCTGTACCCCACTCCGCGGACAGTGATAAGACAGTCCTTGCTCCCCGCCTGCTTGATTTTTTCGCGAAGGGAAGCAATATGCATATCGAGCGTTCTTGTTTCGCCCATAAAATCGTCGCCCCAGACTTCGCGGAATAAATCGTCTCTTGTGACAGTCATACCGGCTCTGCCGATAAGCAGTTTAAGCAGCGAAAACTCTTTTACGGTAAGACCTAAATCTTTGTCGTTATAAAACGCTTTGTAAAGATTGTTGTCTATAACGAACCCGTCGGCGTTGGTTATGTAAAGTTTTGCCCGCCGCAAATTGGTTTTTACCCTTGCAAGCAGTTCAAGCACCGAAAACGGCTTAGCCATATAATCGTCCGCGCCCTTATTAAGCCCTTTGACAAAACTTATTTCGTCAGACTTTGCGCTCACGCAGATAACGGGAATTTTTTCGTCCTTTTCGCGTATTTCGGAAAGCACGGTAAAGCCGTCTTTTTCAGGCAGCATAATGTCGAGTATAATAAGGTCGGGCTTTTTTTCGTTAAACGCTTCGAAGAAGTCTCTGCCGGTAGAGAAAATACGCGTATCGTAATTTTCTTCGAACGCGCCTTCGTAAACTTCCTGCATTCCTTCATCGTCTTCAACTACATAAATCAGATCTTTCATCAGAATTTTTCATGTACTCCGGTTTCGTTATATTTTGTCCATTCGGCAACGTTGACCGCGTGGTCGCCTATTCTTTCGAGATATTTAGCCACCATCATCAGTTCGATCGCCTGATCGCCGTTTCTTCCGTCTTTTTTGATTAACTCTATAAGTTCGTTCTTGACGGTCAGAAAGAGATCATCCATTTTATCGTCGTATTTTATTACTTCGTCGGCAAGCGCTTCGTTATTGTTAATGAACGAATTGACGCTTTCACGCACCATTTTTACGGCGAGCTTGCCCATCGCGGTAATATGTTCGAGATTTTTAATGTATTTATCGCCGGGCATACTGTAAACCAGTTCGCCTATATCGCTCGCCTGATCGCCGAAACGCTCGATATCGGTAATCATTTTAAGCGCGGTGGAAACTTCGCGGAAATCTTTGGCTACGGGCTGCTGTCTGAGCAGAATTCTCATGCACCGTTTTTCGATATCCATTTCGTATTCGTCCACGCGCTTATCTATCTGCCCGATGCTTTTGCCAAGTTCTCTGTCGCGATTAACCAAAGCGGTGATCGCGTTTTCAATCATCTGCTCGGTAAGCCGACACATTTCCACAAGTTCGGTTTTGAGTTCGGCAAGTTCTTCTTCGAAAATTTTTCTTATAGACATTTTTCTCTTTCTTCTCCTTTATTATATACTTTTCCGATTTATAAATCAACGACATATACGCCGTCAGTCGAATTCCGCATAAAACGCTCCCGAAAAAACTCGTATCAACCGAATCTGCCCGTGATGTATCTTTCGGTACGTTCGTCTTTGGGCGAAGTGAAAATATCGTCGGTATTGCCGAATTCTATAAGTTCGCCGAGCAGGAAAAACGCCGTTTTATCTGCAATTCTTGTCGCCTGCTGCATATTATGCGTTACTATAACTATGGTTACCCTGTTTTTAAGTTCTTCGGTCAACTCTTCGATCTTGCCCGTAGAAATAGGGTCGAGCGCGGAAGTCGGCTCGTCCATAAGCAGAATTTTGGGCTCGGCTGCAAGCGCGCGCGCAATGCAAAGCCTTTGTTGCTGACCGCCCGAAAGCCCTAACGCCGATTTATTAAGTCTGTCCTTAAGTTCGTCCCACATTGCCGCCTGACGGAGCGATTTTTCCACTATTTCGTCAAGCACGGCACGTTTTCTTACGCCGAAAGTTCTGGGGCCGTAGGCAATGTTGTCGTAAACGCTCATAGGAAAGGGGTTGGGTTTCTGAAAGACCATGCCCACGTTTTTTCTAAGTTCGTTAACGTCTATTTTTCCGTAAATATCGGTCGAACCTATCTGAAACTTGCCCGCGATTTTGCAACCTTCTATAAGGTCGTTCATGCGGTTGAAACATTTCAGAAATGTAGATTTTCCGCACCCCGAAGGACCTATGAACGCGGTCACCTGCTTTTCGGGTATTTCGACGTTTATATTTTTTATCGCGTAAAAATCGCCGTACCACAGATTGGCGTTTTCAACCGAAATATTCTGCCCGTAAATTGTCTGCACGTTATTTTTCTTCTTCATCATTTCACTCCTTGCAGTTTCTTGTTGAGTTTTCCCGCTATAAGTTCGGCTAAAAGATTAAGCCCGAGTACCAGCACTATAAGTACGACCGCGGTCGCATACGCTTCGTTTACATACCAGCCTTCGCCCGAAAGCCTGTACAGCGCGACGGCAAGAGTGGCGTTACTGTCGAAATAATTTTTCGGCACGGCGGAAATAACCGAACCCATTGTGTAAATAAAGGGTGCAGACTCCGAAATAACTCTGCCCATACTCAGAATAATCGCTGACATAATGCCCGGCAACGCCGACGGCAGAACGATTTTGAAAATCGTGCGGATTTTGCCCGCTCCGAGCGCAAAACTGCCTTCTCTTAAACTATCCTGCACCGATTTGAGGCTTTCTTCGGTGGAACGCACGATTGTAGGCAGCAACATAATGCTTATCGTGAGCGAGCCTGCAAGAATGGAACTCGTACCCTTTATCATTGCGACGAAAGTAATCATTCCGAAAAGCCCGTAAACGATTGACGGAACGCCGTTAAGGAGATCTATCGCGCCGCGTATGATTTTTATGAAAACGTTGTTTTTCTTTGCGTATTCGTTAAGAAAAATTGCCGTACAGATACCGACGGGCACCGCGATTAAAAGACTTAAAAACACGGTCATCAGCGTGGTTATTATTGACGGAAATATGGTTATTTTTTCGCTGTCGAAGTCGTATTTACCGAAAAGCAAATGCGGATTCGATAACAATGTCGGCAAGCCTTTGACCATAATAAAACCGATTATGAGCAGCAGCACCGCGCCCGAAATAACGCCTGCGCCTATAGCCGCGCCCGCTCCGATTTTAGCCGTTTTCATTTTGTATTTCAGCTCGGAAAAGAAATCTCCGCATTTTATGAAAAACGCATTCCGGGTATGCGGCTTTACGCTGTCGTTATCTTTATTTTTATTAAAAAATTTGAAAATGCCTTTCTTTTCGACCGCGCCTTTAACAGCTCTTTTTGATATCGCGCCGAATATAAGATTTACTATAAGAACAAACACAAGAAGCACGACGCCCGTCGCAACGAGCGCGCACATCTGAACTTCGCCGGCATACCCCATTTCCATAACAATGTTAGCGGTAAGCACGCGGAAACTGTTGAAAAGCGAATCGGGATAAGCCACCGAGTTGCCCGCCACCATAACCACCGCCATGGTTTCGCCGAGCGCGCGGCCTATGCCCAGAACGAGCGACGCGGTAATGCCCGATTTTGCAGCCTTCGTAACAGTGCCGAACACCGCCGACGAGTGATCCGCACCCAAAGCAAGCGCGCCTTCGTAATAGGCTTGCGGCACCGCTTCGAGGCTGGTTTTTGAAAGAGAAACGACGGTAGGCATTATCATTATGCCTAAAATCAGCGACGTTGCAAGCAGCCCCGAGCCGTTGTTCGGCGCAATGCCAGACAAAATCGGCAGTAAAAACACAATTCCGAAAAACCCGTAAACGACCGACGGAATGCCCGCGAGCAGGTTGATTGTTGACGAAAATACTCTTTTAAGTTTTTTCGGGCAGTAAAAGGCAATGAACACGGCGGTGAAATAACCGAGCGTTCCGCCGATAGCAAGCGCGCCGACGGTTGCCGCAAGCGTTCCCGCAATCATTTTAAGCACGCCGTAGGAGCCCGAAAGCACGGCGGTGTCGTATTTGTCGTATTTATCGGGCGACCAGTTTTCGCCGAATATAAAATTGAATAAACCGATTTTATGAAAGGCAGGTATGCTCCTTACGAACATAAAAACAAAAATCGCGACAACGGCGATTACGCAAATAATCGCCGCTATCGAGAATATTACATATCCTGTTTTTTCTTTTATCGCGGTTCTTTTAATCGCTTTTGCGGTTTTTTGTATCGCGATTTTTTCATTTTTTTCCGTATTCATGTCAGACGTTGATTTCACTGAACTTGGTAATCTTGCCGGTATAGATATCGTAAAGCTGACCGATCGTAAGGTCGGTTACGGTTTCGTTCGCGTTGTTTACGATAACCGCAACCGCGTCAAGGCAAACGTTGAAACTGTTTATCGCCGCGTCGTCTACAGCTGCGGAAGAAAGCCCGATTACGTTGCCGTTAGTATCTTTCTGAGCCGCCGACACACCTACCGAAGAACCCTGAAGATCGAGCGTGAAGAGTTCGTCTGCCGTTCTTCCGTAAAGCGCGGCGTAACCGCTCATTGCTTTTTTAATGAACTTTTCCATAGAAGTGGAGCCGTTAACGGTGATTTTGCCGCCTTCGGGAAGCGAAGACTTGGCAGTGAACGTTTCGACCGCTATAGGATCTTTGCCGGCGTTGGCTCTTTTTGCGGGGTCGGACAGGAAAATGCAGCCTGCGTCGTTTGCGTGCTGTTCGGAAGCTCCGCTCTTAAGATAAAGCAGGAAGTCTGCCGTTATATCGGTAAGAGTTACGCTCGAGTTGGTCATAACCACGAACGGTCTTTGAATTGCGTAAGTTCCGTTAAGAACTGTTTCGGCAGACGGCGTAATTCCGTTTACCTTAACTACTTTAACGGTTTCGTTAACCGAGCCGAGCGAAATATAACCGATTGCGTTTTTATCGCTTGCAACCTTGCTCATAACGTTGCCGGTTTCTTTCTGTAAGTCTGCGGTCGCGGTCGTTTTATAAACCTTTTTGCCGTCGACTTTCATTTCAAGATAATTTCCGTTTCCGTCGGTAACGACTTTATCGAAAGCTTCTCTTGTGCCGCTACCCTGTTCACGGGCTACTACCGTGATGTTCTTTTCACCGCCGCAAGCGGTAAAACTCATTGTTCCGCACAGTACGAGCGCACAAACAATCGAAAGTATCAATCCCTTTTTCATTGTGTTTGTTTCTCCTGTTTTGATTTACACCCGCATTATACACCGCCGAAAAAAATCAAACTATCACTTCTCCGTTTAGAAAACGTAAATTTTATGTAAATAAAAAAAACGAACATTTAGCCGACGAAATTAAAAATCAGCAAAAAATAAAACCGGCAAAAAATAAAAGCAGCCGTTGATGACGGTTATGCATATTTGATTTTAATCTAGTGAAATTACATCGCTTTACGCGCGCACGACATAACTATAAAACGCCCGCGCATTACAAAAAAAGCCCGCCTATAAGTCGATTATCGATATATAGACGGGTTTATTATATTGCAAAAGAAAACCCGATTCAAACACGTTTTTGTGTTAAAATCGAGTTTCTGGCGCGCCATAGGGGGTTCGAACCTCTAGCCTTTGGTTCCGTAGACCAACGCTCTATCCAGTTGGGCTAATGGCGCATATAAATCGGCAAAAGCCGATTTTTTATTGTTTTTGAGAGTTGCCGTTATCCGACGAATCGGATACTACGGCCGAACCTGTTGCCTTGGTCGTTCCGAACGATTCGGACGTAACAGACGCAAGCACTTCAACAGGTTTGTATTCTGTATTATAACCGGGATTTTCGGCAGGTCTTAACGCATTCGGAAAACTTACGTCCGCTTTCACGTCGTAAGCAACCTTTTGAATGAGTTTCATTACTTCGATATAATCGGGAATATCGATTATAGAATTTATCAAAGAATTTTTTGCGTATTCCGACGAAGCCGTATAAACGCTGAGATCGCCTACGCCGAACATTTTGTCGAACAAGCCCCTGTGAATATCTACCCTGACGATATCTTTCATCATCAGACTGTGCAATTGCATCCCGACAAACCCGCTTTTAATGATCACCCGTTTTTCGGTAACGCAGTATTCTGTATTTTTATATCTTCTGTTTGCCGAAATAACTTTGGCGAACCAAAACCATACGGGAAACAGATGCAAAATAAAAAACGGAACAATGAATAGCCAAGTAAACCAAGGTATTTTATCGTAATTTATTGCGAAAGCCGCAATAAATAAACCGTCAAACAAAAGCCATACGATAGCAATCGGCAGCATAGTCAACACATTTTCCAGAATATAAACGTACTTTCTGGGCTTGCCTTGCCATAAAACCTTTTCGTTAGGCTCTAAAAGTGAGGCAACAGTGTTATTCGCTTCGGCATCGTAAGCGTTTTTTTCCATACGATCGTATTTCATAACCGCACCCCCCATTTGATCTTCGAGCTTGCTTATTATAAAACTTTTGTATCCCGTTTGTCAAACGATTTATATACAAAAAAAGACTTTTTTTCGTGCCGATAAAGTTTGAAAACAAGTCTTTTATATGCAGTCGTTTTTTACCACGCATACCTGCGCGGAACATAACGCTTTTACGAACAATTTTCAGTCGTCGTGTTCGCCGTCGTTTATAAACAGAATCCCGAGCGTGTTTTCTCCGCAATGACTGGTGATCGTGCCGCCGGCGGAAGTTATCATAATGTGCTTAAAGCCGTGTTCTTCGAGAATTTGTCTGACCATTTCGTTCTGCTCGTCGGTCGCCGTCGTAGAAGTGATAAATACTTCGGAAAAATCGGGATTATCGTACTGCTTAAGCGTATCGTTAACGTAATTTCTGATGCAGTTATCCATGTTACCGCGATATTTGCCGGCGGGTTTCATTTTGCCTTCTTTAAGGACGATCTGAATGCGCAGTTTAAGAATATTGGCACCGAAAAGTTGCAACGCCGAACATCTTCCGCCCTTATACAGATAGTCAAGACGAGCAAGCACGAAACTTGCCTGAACGTGCGGAACGCGTTCTTCGCATTTTTTAACTATCTCTTCGGGCAACAGACCTTTTTTGATAAGTTTCGAAGCGTAAATAGCGATAAGACCTATACCGGAAGAAAGCGAAAGCGAGTCTATAACATAGACGTTTTTCATTTCGGCGGCAACGGCTTTCGCGTTTTCGCAAGCGGAAGAAATACAGGAAGAGAGCGAAACGTGAATTACAGCGTCGTAACTTTCGAGCAACTTGTTAAAATGCTCTTCGTACTGACTGCGGTTGACAGCTCCCGTTTTCGGCAAAACTTTATGTTCGTTAACGTATTCGATAATGTGCGAAGTGGGAAATTCTCCGTCAAATTTAACTTCGTCGCCTAAAAATACGGTAAAAGGCAGGGTGTGAATGTCGTACTGTTCAAGCAGATTTTTGGGCATGTCGATTGTGCTTTCGGCTGATAATGCAATTCTCATAATGAATTATGCTCCTTGTAAGTTTTCGAAATATAAAGATAAAAAATCCGGAGTCTTTATTGCGGCAACATATGCAACCGAGCGGGGTTCTTCTTAAAGCAGGTATTCCGTCGTTTCTTGCCGCATTTGCAGACGAATCATAACATAGTATACTGCCAAAAATCAATTTCAAAAACTAAACGATACGTCCCGCTCTCTCTACGCTTAAAAACGCGTCGGTAGAGTTGATAAAAATTTTCTCTACTCTGAGTAGAATGCGGGCTATATGCTTGCTATTTGCGTTTTTTTATGGTAAAATATGCGTATGGAACTTAAGGATATCGTTGCAAAGAACCTTGTAGAACTGCGCAGGATATTTGCGTATACTCAGGTTGAAATTGCCGAAAAACTGAATTATTCAGATAAAGCCATCAGCAAATGGGAGCGCGGAGAATCGCTTCCGGACGTAGAAACGCTCAAAAAAATTGCCGATATTTACGGCGTGACCGTCGATTTTCTTCTTACCGAAAATAACGACATTAAAAAGAGCATGGGCAAAAAGAAAGGCTTGATCGCGGGGCAAAAAACCTTAATCGCCCTGCTTTCCGCACTTATCGTCTGGATGGTCGCCACCATTACTTTTGCCATATTATGCTGGTGCGGGCTTTCCGTGCAGGACGCGTCGTATAGCTTTATTGTCGCTATTCCCGTCAGTTTTATCGTATTTATCGTATTCAGCTCGCTTTGGGGCAAACCTTGGCTTAACCTTATTTTTGTTTCCGCACTCATGTGGACGATTGCTCTCTGCGTATATCTCCTGATAAAAACGCCGCTCGCCTGGCTGTGTTTTATCGTCCCTATTCCCCTTCAGGTCGCCGCGCTGCTTTGGTACGGGCTAAAAATTCTGAACATTTACCTTAAAAAGAAAAAACCGAAAACAGACGAAAAAGAAATCAAAAAGCCGCCTATAGGTTGATTATCAGCCATCAGCGGCTTTTAGCATACATATTTACAAACAAAACAAGAAAGTTAAACGCGTCGCAACGAAAGATTTTTTGCGGCAGGACAATTCAAATAAATTATCGGAGAAAATGCAAATGAAAAGACTTATAATCGGAATATGCGGCGGCACGGGAAGCGGCAAAACCACTCTTGCAAAAAAAATCTGCGACGCGCTCGGAAAAGAAAACTCTCTTTTACTTGCAATGGACAGATATTACAAGGACGATAAGTCGCTCACCCTGCAACAAAAAGCGGCGAGAAACTACGACCACCCTGATGCGTTCGACAACGAGTTGTTATTATCGCACCTGAATACTCTTAAAAACGGCGGCGCGATAGACTGCCCGACCTATGATTTTGCTACCCATTCGCGCCTTGACGAATATACTCGCGAAGAAAGCAAGAAAGTTATTATAATCGAAGGCATATTGCTTTTTGCCGACCCGCGGCTTACCGACCTTATGGACTATAAAATTTTCGTAGATACCGACGCCGACGTGAGAATTCTTCGCAGAATTCTGCGCGACGTTAAAGAACGCGGAAGAACTCTCGATTCGGTAGTAAATCAGTATCTGACCACGGTAAAACCCATGCACGAACGATTTATAGAACCATTCAAGCGCGTTGCCGATATAATCGTTCCCGAAGGCGGGTACAACCAGCCCGCTTTCGACATAATAGTAAGCACTTTGGTGTCAAAAATCGGGCTATAAGTCGATTATCGCATATTTATGGCTATGTGTAGAAAACTGCGTGCTGAATTGTGCTACTTTTTTTGAAAAATGTTTTAGGAAAACGCCCCGCCCGCGCGTATTATATTCGGACAGCAAAGAGAAATAAGT
>CAKQXZ010000046.1 GCA_934292955.1 uncultured Clostridia bacterium | reverse complement strand
CGACCGCGCCGTTATCGAAACAAAAGCGAATCGTTTCGACGCGGTCGACGCTTACTTTAAAATTCCACCAAAACCACCATTCACCGGTATCGCGTATTTCCTGCTCGAGATGCACGACGTTTTCCGATATGTCGTTTATGCGTATATTTGCTCCGCCGAAATCAGTTATTATCTTAAACATAATCAATCCTTGTACACTTTTATCGCAAACAGCGTAAAATTTTCATCGCCGTAATTTTCTTCCGGAACAAAGGTAATTTTTTCTATTTCGTCGCCGATGAAAAATTTGTTTATACGCCTGAAATTATCCGTTATTTCAAACCGCTTCGACACATTCTTGCCTTCTACCGTCAATCGATATTTTTTTATCGTCGAAAGCGGCTGATTCATGATAATGTCTTCTCTGAGATCCGTGTCGAATACCAAATGAATTTCGGAAACGTAAGCGGAATCGAATGTCGCCGTAAGCCATTGGTTGCCTTTACCCTCGCTAACCCAGCAATTCGGTGCTCCGTACGGTCTGCCATATCCGCAAAAGACGTTTTCGCCACAAAACAGCTCTTGTTCCGGCGATAAATCCCTGAAACAAATATTATCTTTCAGTCGGACCGTGGAATAGCTTCTGGGATCACGCTCGTCGGGTTCGCGCATGGTACACTGAAGCGAACTTATTCCGACAAGAGAACGTGAAGTAGTTCCGATCGACAAAGTAGCATTGGAACGAAAATCTATATAAATTTTACCATCCGCACCCGCGCCGCAATCAATCGGCAGCGTTGCGTAACCTTCATAGTTTTCTCCTATACGAACGGACAGACTTTTTTGTTTTGTCGAAGGCAAATAACATTCGGGATAATCGCCCCATAAAATATCATAATTCAAAATCGTTTGCCCGCCGCTGTTCTTAACGTAAATATCCACGCTGTCCAAGCTTTTTGACGACAAAGGTATGCAAAGAGCAATGTCCCTTTCAAGCTCCACCATGCTTTCCTTTCGACCGTTATCCGCCAATTTACGAGACGATGTTTTTACCGTTATGTTTTCAATAAAGGGTTTTTCTTTATAGCCTACAATGGTCTGATCCTGCCGTAAAAGAAGCTCTTGTAATTCGCAAATATGTTCCAAACGGATTTGCCTGGGGGTGCAACGGTACTTTTTACACAAAGCCGCAGCCGTTCCCGCAGCCTGACCTCCCACCGCGCAAGTCGCCATTACCCTCGTTGAACCGTTCGCAACCCTCGTGCAGCTTGTCAGCCTTCCCGCAAACAAAAGATTGTTTATGTTGCGCGAATAAAGGGTGGAAAACGGAACGTTATACATACCCGGTACAAAGTTCCAATGCGTGGCGTAATCAACGTCGTAAATACCGTAATTTGCATGAACGTCCATCGGCCAGCCTGCGCAATAGCAAGCGTCGTCAAATTGTTTTTTGCTGATAATATCTCGCTGATTAAGTATGTATTCTCCCAAAAATCTGCGCGATTCCCGTTTTCCCAATACCGAGCCAACCCAAACAAGTTTGGCGTCATCGACATTTTCGAATTTTCCGCTGTTTTTGATGTAATTCCAAATACCATACACCAATTTGCGCAGCTCTTCAGTGATTATCTCGCTATCTTTTATTATATCGAGATGTCCTCCGAATTCAACCCACCATAAACCTTGAAAATTTCCGTCTTTTCCGCGATAAAACGTCCTGTTTTTTGTTCCGAGATCTTTGAAAAAATCAAGTTTTGTAATATCGTAAGCAAAATCGGGGGCAATATACTTTTCGGGTTTACCGGTACGAATGGTTTTGAACATCAAAGTCGAGCCGTTCACGAACTTCGTTCTTTGCTTGGGAGCAAGCGACTCGCCGAACTCATCTTTTCCCTCGCTCCCTTCGTCATAATCCGCCCCGGCTCTCGCTCCGACGAACCCGTCACCCGTACAATCGGCAAACAACGGCGCGCAAAAACGTATTTTCTTTTCCGTGGTAAGTTGCACGCAGTCGACATACTTAATCACCGAATTACGGCAAAATACGTCTATAGCCTGCGTGTTAAGATATAAATCAATGTTTTTTTCACGATTTATCACGTCGAAAAACACACCGTCATAGGACGCGCTCTTTATGTCTTCATAGCCGGCACGGTGAAATATTTCCTGTTTTATCTCTTCTATAATGCCCGTTTCCCGCGCATAAACCGACGGAGAATATCGGGAATTATAACATGCCCCGTTTATATCTATACCTATTTCGGAACTCGCGTTTCCGCCAAGAAGAGAACGATTGTTTATCAATGCAACCTTGCTTCCGTTTCTCGCCGCGCTTATTGCCGTTGCCATGCCCGCCAACCCGCCGCCGATAACAACGAAATCATAATAATATTGTTCTATAACAATGTCTTTCATAGTTTATAAATATTCAATTCGCCGCTTCCTCCGGCAAGCTGCTGAAATGCCAGAGCCGCAGGTTTGGGCTCGGCGGCAACGACATAGCTGTCGCTTTCATTGTTTGTATATCTTCTGCTCGGATCAGGATCGTAAAACAGTCCGTACCGAGATATGGTGTGCGTCCAGTATTTTTCGGCGTCCGCATAATCGAAAAGCTTATAATAATGTACACTTTCGACATACGGCATCTGTTCGCGGATAACCGTAAACATTTCCGTTAAGTATTTTGCCGATATTTTTTCGGCATACGTCGTGTTTGAAAAGCCCACTTCGGAAAAAATAACCTTTTTGTGCTTTTTTTCGTGCTCTAATATCACCCGATATATCTCATCGTTGTATTTTTTGAATACTTTTTGGCTGAACGCCCCCTCGATATATGGATGCCAGCAGGCAATTTCAAAATAATCGTCGGGGTTTTTCGAAGCCGACTTTTTGTCTCCCTTTGCGTAATCATAGCCGTATTCGCCGCTTTCGATGTTAAGGTATACTTTTTCCAGAAAAGTCTTTATGCGACCGCTATATAACCCGACCAGGCCCGATAAAACGGTTTTGGCTTTAGCGTTACCCTCGTGAATTCCTTTCGAACCGTACCAAAGAATATCGGTTGCGATTTCTGCCATTTGTTCCTGACTGTAAACGGATTCGTTGGCAAGATTTTTCATAAAGTCGGTATTGTTTACTTCGTTATCGATTTCCCATTGAGTTATTTCGGGAAATTCCTTTGCCAAAGTACGAAAACTTGTCCTGTAATTTTCCAACCATTTAACGTATTCCGTAGTCGGAGACGACACGTCTCGCGCGGGTTTGCCCGAAGAAGTGATACCTGAGTTGAAATTGGTATGACTCATACCCGTAACGGTTATACCCGCCTTTTGAAAAGAAGCGATTATCTTATGCATTTTTTTGCAAATATCCTCTTTAACGGTGGTCGGGTTTCCCAGAAGATAAGTCGTTTGCATCCAAAAACGCATTGACGTGACTCCTAAATTTTTAAGCATTTCGGTATCTTTCGACACATTGAACAGATCTCCCGTTTCAAGCCTTACGGATGGCTCGTAGCACACGCCGTACAACTTGGTTCGGTCGCCGATTCCGCCTTCGCAATCAAGCGGTTTCTCATCTTGTTTCGGACCGCAACCGAAAAGGCAAATCGCCGATATTACACATAAAACAGCACTGATGAATTTTTTCATTCTTTCCTCCGATGGCGCGTTCCGAGCGCACGAAGCTAACTTTTTCTGTTATAAAGTTCCAGCGTGCCTTTTCCGCCGGCTAACTGCTGAAAGGTATAAGCCGTCAATTTGGGAGCACCGTTTTTTAAGGGAGTTACGGTGTCGCCCACAGCCTGAGCATAGACGTTGTTTCCGCTATCGTAAAATAAGCCGTAACGCGAAAATCTTCCGGTCCATGTCTTTTTTGCAACGTCAAACATCTTGAAGTAGTTAACGGTTTTAACGTAAGGCATGCTTTCTTTTACCGCCTCGAACATAAGCGTTAAATATCGGCTTGTCGTTTCCTCGGTCTTATTTTCGTTGGAAAAACCGATTTCGGTGAAAAAAACATCCTTTCCGTTCGGTTCGTATTTTAATATTACGTCGTATATTTTTTTGTTTTCGTTGATAAAAAACGATTTGTCGAACTCTGTCCAGACGTACGGGTGCCAGCAGGCAATTTCAAAATAATCGTCGGGATCCGCCGAGGCAGTCGCACGGTCTTCAAGCCCGTAAAAATAGCCAAATTCTCCGCTTTTGATATTTTGATATAATAACTCTAAAAACGCCGTGTTTTCACCGTTCCCGAGTCCTCTCGGTTCGGTGATTCCGCCCAAAACCGTTTTCGCTTTCGGATTTACCGAATGTATCGCACGCGAAGCATAATATAACATATCGGTTGATATATCCGCCATCTCTTTGAGCGAATACACGGCTTCGCCCTGCGTATTCTTCATAAAATCGGCGTTGTTTATCTCATTCTCGATCTCCCAGTATTCTACCTCGGGAAATTCACGAGCAAGAGTTTTCCAGGACGTATAATAATTGAAAAGCCATGTCAGATATTCGCTTCCCTTTTCGATATTGCGCTCCGGCTTACCGGAAAGAGCGCCACCGCCGTTAAAGTTGGTATGACTCATCCCGATAATCGTCATGTTTTTTTCTTTCTGCAAAGCGAGTACGCCGTGCATTTTTTCGCAAGCCGCCGCGTTAATTTTTGATTTGCTTTGCAAAAGATCGGTGATGTGCATCCAATTACGGACGCACCCTACGCCTAGATTATCCATCAAAACGATGTCCTTTTGCAGAAAACCCTCTCCCTCTCTCTCGGAATAAGGATAACATATTCCGTATAACATATCGTTTTTTTGAACATTTTTCGTCGCACTGTCGGATGCCGACGGACTGCTTTTTTCAAGATCTTCCGAGCACGCAAAAAGACATACCGATTGAAGCAATAATAGAATACTTATCGCCGCCGTTATTAGCTTGTTCGTTTTCATAACTATTGTAAAAACCCGAATTCACGGCATGTATTGTTTGCCGAAGCAAACATGGCAACGTTTTTATTGCTCGATTTCAACTTGGCAATCAGTGCATCCCATTCGGTTATGGAAAAACCGTTTAAGCCGATTATAACGCTGTTCACATAGCTTTTTGCCGTGTCGGCGTATACGGTCATAGCCGAAACGGTACTGTTCGGATATGCGTTGAAGTTGACAAGCTTACTGCTTTTTAACACCATCCGATCGAGCGCGTCCTGCACGAGCCTCGTGTATTTCTGATCGAGAGTATAGGCGTCACAATAACTTTCCAATCGCCCCGTTTCTTCGAATAACTGCCATTTTGCGACTCTGCCGAAAGAAGAACCCATTTCATATGCTCCCGTGGGCAACAATTCACGGTCATCGTTTTCGTAAGAAATGAAAGCCGAACCTTCCATCATGCGATTTTCTATGTTTTCCTGCGTGACAACGACTTTTCCGTCTTTAAGTGTGTAATGAACGCCCTCTATTCCGTTCGTACGCAGCATACCGCCCTCGGGTGAAAGCAAAAAGTTCAATAACGAGAGAGCACCTTTGGTGTTTTTGCATGTTCTCGATATACAATAACCGCCCCAGTATCCGCCCCAGTCGGAAAAACCTTTAGATCCTTCTTCTCCGTACGTTTTTGTTCCCTCGATAGCGGGACCGAAGCCTACGCAATCGCCGACGCCCAAACTCGTCATACGATCCATAATATATTTGACGTGCGTTTCCGCATTGGTGAACATAACGCCTATCTTTCCGTCGTAAAACAATTGACGTTCGCCGTTCGTCGCCAATGAGTTGAATGTGGGATAAATGTACCCTTTGTTGTACATGCTGTTAGCCCAGACGAGGAAATTGCGGTATTTTGCGTTAGAATACATATAATCGATTCCGTCGCCGTATATGTCCCATCCGTCGGTCACTCCGAATGCGTGATATATAGGCATCCAGAGATGCGGGCCCGACGCAGGCGAAAAACCGTAAGTTCTGTCGGCGGTTTGTTTCAAGGTGATACCGTTATCTTTTGCAAGCTTGCCGATGTTTGAAAACTTTTCAAGAACATCGGTAAACTCATCTAAGTTCTTCGGGTAACGAGCAACCTTTGTGCCGTCGACTTCGTTATAATAACCCGCCGCTATCAACCAGTCGGTGCGATAATAAATACCGAAACTGTTGGCGGAAGTCAGGTTGGGAAGCATGTAGTGCTTACCGTTATTCAATACGTTTTTGAATTGAGAAGCGTAAAGCATTTTCTCGATATACGGAAAAGTTCCTGCGGGATATTCTTTCAAAAGGTCGTCGTAACTATAAATCA
This sequence comes from uncultured Clostridia bacterium, assembly GCA_934292955.1. The sequence goes on along the minus strand of CAKQXZ010000046.1, from coordinate 10,108 downwards.
ATCCCGATTTAGGATTGCACCACACGTCGTTGAACGCAGACGACATACTTTCAGCCGTGGGCACGATAAATACCACGTCGGGAGCGTCGACAAGCGTATTCATTAAAGGCGAAAGTTTTGTATAGTAGTTTCCCGAGTGAGATTCCCCGCTTACCGTAAATTCCACGCCTGCACGCTTTTCGATTTCTTTCCAAACCGAATCCTTTGTCTTTCCGTCAAAGTAATGCCCGTTATTGATATATAATTCAATAGACGAACCGTCTTTCTGGTTGGGTTGGTTCTTTTTACAACCGCTCATCGAACATGCCGCGAATACAACGATCAACGACATTGCCAAGGTAATAAACTTTTTCATACTTTCTCCTTTTTTTGACGATTATTTTTTAAAGTAGTTGTTGCAACATATAATACAGCTATGACGGTATATTTAAGCCGATATTGATTGTTAAGATCAGCCCTTTACCGAGCCCGTCAGCATTCCCTTAACGAAATATTTCTGAACAAATGGATATATGACGACGATGGGTATTATTCCTATAATGACGGTCGCCATTTTTACGTTGTCCGCCATAGCCATTATCTTATCGTTTCCGCCCATTCCCGACGCGTCGGACGAACTTGCCGTTATAAGAATATCTCTCAGCAATTGCTGGAACAACCGTTTTTCGGAATCGGTGATATACAGCACGCCCGTCATCCAGTTGTTCCACAACCCTACGCCCGCCCAAAGCCCTATCGTGGCAATGATCGGACCGCAAAGCGGAAGATATATTTTTGAAAAAATGACAAAACTATTCGCTCCGTCGAGCATTGCGGCCTCTTCAAGAGCACTCGGAATGCCCTGCAAAAAGCTTTTTATTACAAAAACGTCATATGCGGCTATCGCGCCGGGAATAATATATACGAGAAAATTATTTCGCCATTGCAATACCTGTGTTATCAGAATATAACTCGGTATCATTCCGCCCGAAAACAGCATCGTTATCAACAGTAAAAGGTTGATCAACTTTCTTCCTTTTAAATAAAACTTCGAAAGCGCGTACGCCATCATCATCTCGATCGTAAGCTGAACGGCGACTTTGACGACCAGAACGATAACCGTGGTAATAAACGAGCGAACTATTTCTTTATCCTGCAATACAACCCAGTAAGAAGCAAAGGAAAAACGAAGTTGAGGAACGCCGTCTACGAGAACCGTACTTTCAAGCGATTTTTTTAAAACATACAGGAAGGGATATAGCATAACGAGCGTAAACAGCAAAAATATAAGGTAGTTTATAACGTTAAACAATATATTCTTCCAGGACGTGCCGAAAACCTTTCTTGTCCACACGCGAAGAGTATTCTTTTTTACCATATACCCTCACCGCCTAATTTGTTCACAATTTTATTTGCAGTCAAAGTCAAGGTCAATCCGATCAATGAATTAAACAAGCCCATCGCCTGAGAGATATCATATTTGCCGCCGATTATTCCGTTCCGATAAAGATAGGTTTCCAAAACGTCGCCCTTTTCGTAAACGGTCGAGTTATACATATTGAAAATCTGATCGAAACCCGCGCTTGTAATTCCGCTTACGGTAAAAATCAAACGAATGCACACGGCGGGTAAAATCCCCGGCAATGTTATATACCACATTTTTGCCCAACGTTCAGCCCCGTCGACCTCGGCAGCTTCGTATAATTCAACGTCGATAGATTGCAGTGCGGCTAAATATATTATCGTGCCCCAACCGCAGTTTTTCCATATATTCGACAAAACGATCATGACTATAAAAGAGTTGTTGTTAGAGAAAAAATATACCTGTTTTCCGAATACCTTTTCCAAAAAGAGCTGAAAAGACGAGTCCGCCTGCGTCATCGTGAGTAAAATACCGGAAATTATTACCCAAGATATAAAATGCGGCAAATAAGAGATGGTTTGCACTATATTTTTATAGATTTTCCACGTCATTTCGTTTAAAAACAAGGCAATGATTATAGGTACGGGGAACCCGAATACTATTTTCAGAATCGATATTCTTAACGTGTTTAAAAACTTCGTCCAGAACAATTCGTCGCCCATAAGGCTTCTGAAATGAAACAACAGGTCGGTTTTACCCGCCTCGTCAACCGCCCATTCGCTTCCCCAGATACCCTTCCACGGATCCCAGTCCTTGAAAGCCAACTGAATGCCGCTCATCGGATAATATTTAAAAATCAGAATAACGGCGATACCCGGAACCATCATTAAATACAGTAAATAATTTCTTTTCAGATATGCCGCGATTTTCGCCCGTTTATTTCTTATTACGGGCGATACGGCCCTCTGCAAAGTTTTCTCTTTCTTCATCCTTACTCCTTTCGATATACCCGAAAAGGCTTGACATAACGCCTGATCGCGTATTATAGTTATCATAACGACTGTATGACTTTTTTTATAGATTCCCGGCAATAATCTCGGGCAATACGCCAAATAACTATAAATTATTGCCGGACCTGACAAATGGAAAAATTAATTCACGACATCAATTCATATATTAAACACGTCGAAGATACGTTCGGCCTTGAAGTTACTCTGTGCGATCTTTGCAGCGTTATTTATCCCTACTTTAATTTGTTCGCGCCGTATACCAATCATCGATGCCATTTTTGCATTTATCTGAAAAAAACTGCGGCTATTCGTAAAAAATGTGTTTTAAAGCAAGGTAAAATTCGCGAAAAGTGTTTAAATCATCTGACTTTTTCAGGTACTTGCCACGCGGGCGTCGGCGAATTTATTTTTAGAATAATGCACAAAGAAGAATATATCGGTTTTATCAGCGTCGGCGAGTTTTGCCTTGATAAAAAGACGTCGGAAGAACGGATAATCGCCTTAAATAAGACCTATCGTTTACCGCTCGATCAGTTAAATACCTTTTTCGATTTATCTACAAAGCGGGAACCGCCTTCCGTCGCCGAGATAGAAAGAATCATCACGCCTCTTGTGAGGATGCTGGAATTGTTCTATCTTTCGGTAAAAGAAATGTTGCAAAACAAAAACGATTTGCACACCGATTATCTGCTTAATTCCATAATCTTATATCTGACCGAAAACTTTACCAACGACATACAGCTTGACGACATCGCGAACGCGCTGAATTACAGTAAATACCATTTGTGCCATTATTTCTTTGAAAAAAGAAATATGACGATTATGTATTATGTTCAGACACTCCGAATCGAAATGGCAAAAAAACTTTTAAAAAACGAGGATTTATCGATAAACGATATAGCCTATCAGGTAGGCTTTAACGACTCCAACTATTTTACAAACACCTTTAAAAAACACACCGGAATGTCGCCGAGACAGTATCGAAAACAGGTGAATCTTTAATCCCGAGACTCGAACCCGTTAACAATCTTCCGCCTCTAAAAACTCTTTTACGAACAACCCGATTACTTTTTCCTCGTCGACGTAATCGGCTATCATAACCGAATGTCCTTGCGTTTTCGGATACCATGCGGTGAGACTGTAATTCATTACATATCCGTAAGAAGTCTTGCTTTGCGCTTCCACGGCAACGAGCTGCTCTTTAAAATGCAATAATTCGGGATAAACGATTGCGTATAGTGCAAGCGGATCATGCAGCGTAATTGCGAAACGCGATTTATCCATCCACAATTTCGCATGCTTTCCGATCAATCCCTTTGCCGTGTCGAGGCTTGCCAGATCCACCGTTTGCTCCTGCAATTTATACGGAAGTACTGTCCTGACGGTAACGTCGGAACCGACCGCATATACCTTTAAGCCCGACGATAAAACTATTTGCGCTGCCGTCGCGTCGCAATAAAAATTCCATTCGGGTTTTCCTTGGAAATAATTGCCGCCCATAAGCGTTACGGAACCTATACCCTCCAACGCTTTTCTGTCTTTACAAACGGCACGAGCGATATTCGTTAACGGACCTATGGCGAGGATATGTAATTCCTTGCCGTATTTTTTTGCACAATCCAAAATAAAGTCAATCGCCCGATCTCCGTTTTCGTCCTGCGGGTTATCTTCGCCTTTCACATCTTGTACCAAAGACGAAAAAAGCGTATCTGCGTTTTTATCCAACTGTTTATCCGTCGCGTTACGACTACCCGCAAAGACGGGGACGTTTTTTCCCAAAGAAGTGCAAATCGAGCGCGCAATCCGCGCCCTTTGAGGAGCGTTCTTAAAAACCGTGGTAATTCCCACCACCCGGACGTCTTTATTTCGCAATGCGAGGTATAAAGCTATCGAATCGTCTACGTCCGAACCTAAATCGGTATCAATTAAAATTTTAATCATAATTCGTTTATCGTTTTTAATCGGGGCTATCGTGTGAATATTCTAACACACGACAGCCCTCTCAAGCAGCTCTATATAACGTCAGCCGATATTTTCCGGCTTTTCCCTGCGTTTTTTTATCAAAACGACTATTACCGAAATCGCGGCAAACAAAAGTATGCTTTCGTTAATCGACGAATAGCAACCGGAAGTGTTTTGGTTGGCGTCGGGCGAAACCGCCGCAAGTTTAGCGAGTTCCGTATTAAGCAATTCCTGCATTTCGCTACGCTTCGTAACCCTGTTCAGTTCGTCTGCAAGATGCTTTTCATAACCAAGAACGGTATCCCAGGTTTCCTTTGTGTATTTGCTCTCGTCAAGTTTATTCAACTCCGCGGTAAACTTGTCGTAATAGGTTTTTCTCACCGCTTCGGCTTCCGTAATCTTAACAAAATCGTTAATCTTTTCATGTAATGCTACAACGTAGCTCGTTATTTCCTCTTTCGACTTACACTTTTCCAATTCGCTTTCTTCCAGTTCCGTTCCGAGCGCAAGCTCATAAAGTTCGCAAATCGAGAGATAATCGTCGGTAGTATATTGCGCGCTGTCAATCGCACCGTATTCCTGTGTCAAAGTCACTTTTACCTCGTCGAGCGTTCGCTGCGCCTCGATAAAAGCCGTCATATCCAATTTTTTAGCTTCGTCGTATTCGGCTGTTTTCGCACCGAATGAAGGTGTAAACGTCAAATATGTTTCATGGTTCGCACCTGAAAGAACATAATACAGAATATCTCCGCGCATTAAGTGCAAATCGATATCGATCAAGTTTTCGGCGATCTCGGACACCCATTCCAGTTTTTGTCTGCCGACTTCGAGATAATACCATTTTTCGTCGGTTTCGTCATAGTGTGCAACGACGGCAGTGTATGTTCCGCCCAAAGAATGAGAACCTTTAACCCATGCCTCGTTACCGATATGAATATGAACATTATCCGTCGCGATTATCTTTATAATAAAGTTTTCGCCCTGTTTCGGATCGGTACGAATAAATTTATTGTATGAGTTTGCGGCATAAACGGAATTATAAGTGCTTGCATTCAAACGCTCGGTACGCAAAATATCGCCACATACTATTTCGAACCGAACGTTGTTTTCAACCGTTCCGTGTAATAATTCCCATTTAACACCTTCAGCCGCTATTTCGGCTGCGCCATATTTGGTTTGCTCGGATATCATCCGGAATACGTCCGCGTTCAATTGCTGTTTGTCGTTCTCGGTAACAGGCGGCTGCACCTCTTCGGTTTTTTCCGCTTTTATTGTAGGTGCGGACAAAGTCGCAAGACTATAACCCGATCCGTCGACAGAGTATTCGATAACGAATAAATCGTCCGTATTTACAAAGAATTCGCCGCCGTAAGCATTTGCCTCCGCACCGGAAGTCACGTCGGTTTCTTTAAGTAATGCGGCTTTTCCGTCGGCTATTCGCCATATTCTGACGACAATATTATTGTTTTTTGTCGATGTGAAAGCGGATATTTCGCCATGTCCTAACGTAAACTTTAATTCTGATTTCGCTTTTAGCATCAAAACTGCGTTTATGTTTTTTGCAAACGATTTGCCGCCACTCATATAGTTATCGGAAAATACTATCGTTCCGTTTTCGAGCAGCCCGCCGGCAACGTCGTTATTATTGTTGTAAACATAATTTGTAACAAGGCCGTCCGAATAACTTTCGTAGCCGTCCATTTCCAGACAGCCAAAGTTTACGAACACCCGACCGTAACCCAAACGGAAGGCAAATAATTGGTTATTACCCCATTCGGAATAACGTCCTTTTTCGTCTTTACCCTTAGCTACAACTCCGCCGATAAGATCGGAAAGACTTGCCGTCAATTCGGATACGGGGGCATCCTTTTCCACGTTGTTTATTGCCTGAACCGCCTGTTCGTAAGCAGTGTCCATTGCAGATTTGCGTGTAATAGTAGCGATCGTCTGCGTAAGTTCGGTTACCTTGTCCGCAAACGCCGCATAAGTTTCTTCGAGATAGAGATTTTTGTCAATATTTGCGATATATCTTCTCAGCTTGTCTTCAAGTTCCGTGCGATATGCAGATGCTCTCACCGCGGAAAAAATATCCGCAACCTGAGCTAATAACCGATTTTTAATGACGCCGATCTGACTTATTTCCGAAATATCCGTAATATTCGAAATCTGCTCGATGGCCGAAGTATAAGCCGCAATCAGATCATTATAATCGACTTCCGAATAATCTTCCGCCTTGACCGCGTTTTTATCGGAGGTAAGACTTTGAACGGTTTTATCACGTATCATACTCAACGCCGCACTGTCATAAACGGTAAATACGGGCAACATAGACTGAATGTTAAATTCGCCGAGCGTCGTCGCTTCTTCGGAAACGGCAAACTCGAATATCAATTGCTCGTTTTCAGCCAAGCGATACAATCCGCCAAGTTCGTCGGCGTTTAACGCGCCGCCTAAAACCGTTGTTTTTACCAATTCGAGATCTCCCGAAAGAATATAAATGTTTGCAACGACGTTTTTCGACGATGATGAGACCGCCGGATTTGATATGTTTAAGAGTATGTTTTGCTTCGCCGTAAAACGATACATCATGTTTGCCTTAGCTGCATATTTTACGCCTTCGGCATCTTTAAAACAGTTACCGACACGGATCATCCAACCGGCGCAACCCTGATATGAAGAGATAATCGATTTTGTTTTTAATAACGGCGTAGCCGTCGCGTCTTCATAATAATGCCATTCGTTATCGGCAACACTGCCGTAAGATAGATCATACGACACCAGGTTGTTGCCGCCGATAGCTCCGTATACCCCGTTTTCATCCTTACCCGCTTTGTAAATTACACCTACCATATCCGCCGTTTTTAGCGTAGCGGATATAATCGGGGCATTATTTAAAAGCACGGCAATTGCAGCCTTAGCGTTTTCGAAAGCAAGATCGATATCCGATTTTTCGGTGAGAGATTCGATCGCGGCTCTGAAATTTTCGAACTCTTCTTCTATAGATTCGATAGTAGACGGATAATATGCATCATTATCTATGTTCTGAATATAACGACGAAGTTCGGCAAGCTTTTCCGCTTTATATTCGGAAATATCCTCCCCTTGCTCCGTACCCGAGGCTTCGGACGCGTTAAAAGAGGGAAACAACGCGCCGTAGAAAATGCACTGATATTTATCAGCAACGTCGTCGGCAAGCGCAAATTCAAATACAAGCGTCTCGCCCTGCTTAACCTGAAAGGTTCCGCCGAGACTGTTTGCCGCAACTTCGCCGTTCGGAACGGGCTTTGCTTGCAATAACGTCAGCGTGTCGCCGCTTTTCCAGATTTTTGCCACAACTTTATTCGAGGAATTGTTCCTCGCGCCATGCGCTATTTCCAAAGAAATGTCTTTTTTTGCCTGCAGAACGTAAAGAATGTTGAAATCATCTTTAACAACTGCGCCGTCAACCAATTTATAGTTTGCAATTCTCGCCGTGCCGCCCGTCAGCAATACCGAACTGTTATATGTTCCCGAATAAACAGCCGACGTCCTGAGCCCCGCGGCCGACACTTCGTATGCGGTATAGTCTATCGTATCCCCGACTTTGCCGTACCCGATGCGATATGAGAAAAAGTCGTTTTCAATACTCTTTCCGTAACCGCCACTCTCGTCTTTCCCTGCATTCGCAACGGCATTGATCATTTCAACGGAAGTAATCGTACCGCTCGACTGCGCATACACAGGCGCCGCCTGTAAACAGACAACCGCTGCGCAACAGACAAAAAGTAATGCCGTTAAGGCAACTTTTATCCTACTCTTCATAATTTCCTCCTCGTCGGTATTTTACCGAATTGAATATCTTGTTAAAAGTCGGAAGTCTCTCTTGCATTGGATTAAAAACTTATTGATAACTTGCAACTTTTTTACCCTGACGATTAAAGATGACTTTTTTTACTTGCTTCAGATATATGACGTTTTCTTTAATATCAAGATGTACCGATTTATAATATTCAGAGCATGTCGATTAAAAAAAATATATCTTACAAACAGGTTTTAATATTTCGCAAACGAGTTTATTGCCGTTTTGTTAAAAAGTTTGTAAAACCTTTCAAGAATGCTTTGCCTCGTTACATTATAAAATATAGATTATTAACGGCGATTTGTCCTTAACTAAAATGCTATAAAACTATAAAATATTGTTATTTTTTAGCCGTTTGCCCCATAAATTCAATAATATTGTCTATTTTTTATATTATTCATCGCAAAGCAACGTCGTTTTTGTTTTTAATCTCGTTTATTTGAAAAAGTGATATATTCGGGCTTCCCTGACTTTTTCCATTGATTGGAGCAGTTCATAGTGCAGTTCTTTCGGATAGTTCCTTTTTGATATGTAATTTTCAAGTTGGGATTTATTTTCAAATGTCATTTTTGCCTCCTGATTTTTCTTATCCTCAAATTGATAATATATTTTTATATTTCGGATTTTCCGGATCTAAGGGCAAAAAAAAGAGATACGGTTTCCCATATCTCTCTTCCATTTTTATAATATATAATTATTTTATTTTTTAATCTTTTTTACTTTGCATGTTTACCATACTTTTTATTAACCAATAGCCCAACATTGAACTCATTGCCTAAATATACAAAGGTCTGTTCTTGGCACCATGCTTCATCCTTACCTTCTGGAACTTCCAACACTAATATCATCATTCAAAGGTGTAGTATTGAAATTGTTATAAAAAGACGTTAAAGACAGTGCCGATATTTTTTGAGTTGACGGGGCTTTAAGTTCGGTGTTGACTGTCGCTTGAATACCCATTAACTCGACTTTGCCTTCGTCTTCAGATATTGAACTTGAATCGCTCGATGAATCATCTTCAACAAAGTCACACCCTGCAAAAGCGCAAAGCGACATTGCCATCAAAAGGCTTAAAAATAGTGCTATTAGTTTTTCCATTTTTTATTCTCCTTTTTTTTGTTTTTTATTAAGCAATAAAATTACTTATTCTTATTATTTGTTTCTTCTGAATTCTTGTTGTTTTGCTCCGTTTTTCTCAAAATTTCTTGTTTTGTTTTAGATACTTCTATTTTTTCGATTATTTCAGTAATCATTTTTGATAGATACTTAAAAGCGCATATTACAAGAATTGAGTAAAACGCACAATGACATATTTCCTTTACGATGTCTAATACTGTTGACCAATCCATAATTATTCTCCTTTAGCTTCTTTTTTTACTTTTTCCCATTCTTCTTTTAACAACGATTGAGATATTAAGATTATGTCTTCAATCGTTTTTTTGTCGTTGTAACTGTCGAGTTGCAAAATTTCGTTTCTGAGCATTAAATGCAGTGGCTCGTTAAGATTTAGCCGTAGCAATATTTCGTTTCGTGCTTTCCAATACTTGTTTGTTCGCAAGGTATTGTTACTTTTCAAAACACATTCTTTTTTACAGACTTCATCATCCTTAGCGATCGGACAAGGGTTTTGAATTTCGGCAAGCATAGTAGAAATAAAATCGCGCATTGCATTAAGCCATTTATTTCTGCTTTGCGATACCGTTTCCGCAAATAGTTCTTTGTAGTTATATTTAATCGTCTTTTTTGAAACCAACCACGAAACGAAAGCCGAAACTAAAACCCCGACTAATGCGATAAGTGCCGCTTTTTCTTCAACAGACATTTTTCCCCTCCTTTTTTAGATTTTTTGGACTATGTGGTTTTGTTTACCATCGCTAAATATTTTTGCGGGAATAAATCGGTTTTTGCTGTGTTAAACTCCCATCAACGTACGTCGAGTACGATTTCGGTCGTTTG
>CAKQXZ010000045.1 GCA_934292955.1 uncultured Clostridia bacterium | reverse complement strand
CACCCATTGTCAACGCTTTCGAAAGAGCCTGTCCGGGATTATTCGTATGAACGTGAACTTTTACGAACTCAAGATCGCCTATTACAAGAACGCAATCGCCGATAGTCATAAGATATTCGCGAAGTTTGTCTATGTCGGCAAGAGTTGTTCTGCGTTTAAGGTTTATAATGAAAAATTCAGTACAATATCCGAATTCTATTTCGCCGAGATTGATAATGTCAACATTATTATCGGACATATCGTCGACCGATTTCTGCGCAGAAGTTTCTTCTTCGTCTTCCTCCGCCGATTCGATCGCTTCGCCGAGCAGACCTTTAAGCATTCCTTTGAATACGGTAATCAAGCCCATACCGCCCGAATCCACAACACCCGCTTTTTTAAGTACGGGTAACAGATCGGGTGTCATCGCAAGAGCTTCTTCCCCTTTTTCAATTATTGCTTTGAAATAGAGTTCGAAGTCTTTCTGACGAGTAGACTGAGCCGCGTCCGACATAAGACGTATAACCGTAAGCATCGTACCTTCCTTAGGTTTGCTTACAGCCGAATACGCAACTGTCGTCGCATTCTTCATCGCCTTGGTAAAAAGTTTGGTATCAACTTCTTCCGACGCCTTGATTACGGTACAAATTCCTTTAAGTACCTGAGAAAGAATAACGCCCGAGTTACCGCGCGCCCCGCGAAGAGCGCCGCGCGCAACAGCGTCGCTTATATTGCTTAATCTGTTGCTGTTTCCGGATTTTAATTCTTTAACCGCCGATTGCATTGTGAGCGACATGTTCGTTCCCGTATCGCCGTCAGGCACGGGAAAAACGTTCAGAGAATCGATTTTCGCGCGATTTGCGTCAAGCAATTTCGACGCCGAAAAAATCATTCTCGTAAACGTCGCTCCGTTAATGGTTTTTATCATAAACTAAATGAATACTCCCGAATAATTACAGTTTTACGCCGACAATGTTAACGTTTACACGGTCAACAAGCATTCCCGTAAATTTTTCAACGTTGTAATTTACAGACTGCTTCAAACTGTCGGCAACTGCGGATATTGAGACGCCGAATTTTATAATAACGTATAAATCAATATAAATACGGTCGCCGTCGGTGGTTACGCTTACGCCTTTCGGCCCGCCTTTTTTAAGTAACCCCGTAATTGCATCGGTAAAACGCTTATTAACCATCTCTACAATTCCGTAGCAATCGAGAGCGGCATGCTCGGCAACTCGTGCAATGGCTTCGTCTGAAATTGATATCTTGCCGTATACGTTGCTGGTTTTAACCGACATATCACTTTTACTCCTTTAGAACAGTGTTTTAATTTTACAACAAACCGATATATTTTGCAAGAAAAAAATCGGTTATTTGTGCTTTTATGCTCTTTTGCTTGATTAAAAATTATTATCTGTTTTGCAAATTTCAGAAAAATGCCTATTATCATTACGGCGTTTTTTATTTCTTTTTGCATATCGCATCTGCAAAACAGGTATATAATTCGTTATTCAGACTATACATACTCGTCCGCGCGATCTTGACTTTTTTGCGATCGTATGTAACAAGACCGTTCAATTCGTCTTCAACATCCGATAGTTGTGTATAAATGCATCCGCAAAGCCTTTTCTTAATCAACGGCGCGACTTTGTTTATATAAAGTTTCTTTAACGCCGCAATATATTTTTCCGACGTTTTGAATTTCTTATACCCGAAAGTCTTTTTTTCGTCGAAAACGTGTCCGTCAATTTTATATGAATAGCCGCCGAATTCGCTGAATGTAACGGGGCGATTATCTTTAGGCACTTTAAGTTTTGTATAATAAATATGCAAGCTTCGTATATCGCATTTTTTCTTGTAGTCGTGCCATCCGCTTACGCTTTCCACAATTCTTGTCGGGTCGGTCTTTTTAACGGCATATGCAATTTTTTCGCTGTCGAACTGCCCCCAGCCTTCGTTAAAAATCGTCCACATCGCAATACAAGTGCAATTTTTTAACTGACCGACCGTCTCTTGCCATTCGGCTGTAAAACGTTTTCTGCCGCGCTCGTCTTCCCGTGCGAAATACTTGTAATCGGCGTCGTTATGAATAAAACCGAGAAACGGCTTTGCCGCAATACTTGTAAACGAATATTCGCCGCCCCCGTTAACAAAATCCTGCCAGACGATGATTCCCAATCGGTCGCAGTGGTAATACCACCGCATACTTTCGATTTTAATATGCTTGCGAAGGGTGTTGAACCCCATTCGTTTAACAAGTTTAAGTTCGTTTATAACCGCAAGATCGCTCGGCGGCGTAAGAAGACCGTCGGGCCAATAGCCTTGATCGAGTAATCCGCTGAAAAAATAAGGTTTACCGTTAAGTGTTAAGCGTTTGATCCCGTTTGCGTCGGTATCGATACCGAAAGACCGCACTCCGAAATATGTATACACTTTATCTTCGCCGCATTCAAGTATGACGTTATAAAGTTTAGGCTTTTCGGGTGACCACAAAACAAAGTCGTAATCGAGTAATATTTCGTCGTCTGTTCGCCCTTCTAAAATAAGTTTTTTACCGTCAAAAACTTTATATTGTTTTTCACCATAATATGAAACGCTGATTTTTACTTGTTTTTTTATGGGATCGGTGGTAATCGAAATATCTTCAATATGCTTTTTCGGCACATTCTCTATCCAGACCGTTTGCCATATACCGCTCTGTGCGGTATACCATATTCCGCCGCGGTCGGTTTTTTGTTTACCCCTGCCGCCCTGCGATTCTTCGGTCGGGTCGCATACCACAACGTCAAGTGAATTTTCGCCTTCGAATATAAACGGAGAAATATCGATAGAAAACGCCGTATATCCGCCTTCGTGAGAGCCCGCAAGTTTGCCGTTGACAAAAACGTCGCACGAATAGTCAACCGCGCCGAAATGCAACAGAGTCGTTTTTGTAAGCCATTCTTTTTCGACTGTAAAATTTCTGCCGTAATATAATCTGTCCGACGGCGTTACAAAAACGTTTTCTATACACGAGTTTAACGTTTCGGGAGAAAACGGCACGATAATTTGTTTATCGTATTTACTTAAAGACTCCCCAGCTTTTCTGACGGCAAAACGCCACATTCCGTTAAGACAATGATAGTCGTCTCGACGAAATTGCGGACGCGGATATTCGGAATGCGGTATATCTTCAATTTTATAATCGCAAATCAGATTCATTGTTTTTTAAGCGTTTCTTTATATTCGGTTGCCCGTTCGATCATATTCCGTGCGTGTTTTATCGCGACAGGATCGTCCGTGCCGCCGCCGACAAGCCGAAGTATTTCATAAACTTTTTTATCATCGTCAAGTCGATTGACTGTCGTATAAGTTTTGCCGTCGGTTTCAACCTTTTCAATTAGATAAGATACGTCGCTCATCGCGCTTATTTGCGGAAGATGCGAAATGGCAATTATCTGTTTTTTCAAGGAAATACGCGCGAAATTATTTGCAACTACAGATGCGATATGCCCGCTTATACCCGCGTCTATTTCATCAAATACATATGTGTCGCAAGCGGATGCGGACTGTGTTTTTAAGGCGAGCATAAATCTGCTCATTTCGCCGCCGCTTATTATCTTCGATAACGGTTTTACAGGCTCTCCCGCGTTTGCCGAAAACATAAATTCGGCTTTGTCTATACCGGACGGATAGAATACCGAAATCTCTTCTTTTTCAGGAAGCTCGGCATAGTCGATACAAAATTCCGCATGCGGCATTCCGAGTTCGGCAAGTTTTTCTTTTACTCGTTTGGCAAAATCCGCCGAATATTCTTTTCTCTTTGCCGATAAATCCATGCACACGCCGTAATACTCGTCTATAAGCTTTTTACGTTCGGCGTCTATGCGCTTTATTTCTTCATCCGAATCTATAAGCGCATCGCGCTCTTCGGCTGCTTTTTCGCAAAATGCGTTAATCTCGGATAAACTTTGCCCGTACTTTCTTTTTAATCTGCGGTAAACTTCTATTCTCTGCTCTATATAATCGGGATCTGCATCTGTATCGAGCGAATCGAGATATTCTCGCGCCGAGTCGCTTATGTCGTTTACTTCATCGCGAACCGAATCAAGTCTTTCGGCTAATTTTTCAAAAAGCGTATCTATACCGGAAATCGGTCGCAAACTCTGTTCGGCTGCAATAATTGCGTCGGTTGCTCCGCTTTCACCCGATAACGCGTCGTAAACGGCTGATAAGCCTTGAGATATTCTTTCTGCATTCTGAAGTCTTTCTCTTACGGCAAGAAGGTCTGATTCTTCGCCGTCTTTCAGTTCCGCGCTTTGAATTTCTTTTATCTGAAAATCAAAAATATCTATTTTTCGCGCGCGTTCGTCGGGATCCCCGCCGAGCAACTCAAGTTTTTCGTCAAGCGATTTAATTTCGGCGCAGATTTCCTTAAGTCTGTTCTTATACGTTTCTACGTCTGCGCCCTGATCTATGCATTCGATTTGTTTTGTCTTGGATAATAAAACGAAATGATCGCTCTGTCCGTGAACGTCGACAAGGAGCGACGTAATTTTTTTCAGCATTCCCGCGGTAACGCTTTCGCCGTTAAGCCGTATATATCCGTTTCCGTTAACATCGAACTTTCGCTTAATTATAATATCGTCGGAATATTCGATATCGAATTCGTCGAGTATATCGCGAACGTCGTCGGATATACGCGAAAAAGACGCTTCGACAAGACAAAACTGTTCGCCGTAGCGTATCATTGTTTTATCGGCTTTTGCGCCGAGAACAAAATTTAACGAGTCGAGAATAACCGACTTGCCCGCGCCTGTTTCACCCGAAAGAATATTAAGACCTTCGCAAAAGTCGATTTCCGCTTCTGTGATAAGCGCGACGTTTTTAATTCGTAAATGATTAAGCATTTCAGATTATTGCCGATTTTTATCGCTTTTACAATAAAGCGTTAAGTTTTGCAACGACGTTTTGAGCTTCGTTGTTATTGTGCGTAACTATAAGCAAGGTATCGTCGCCCGCAACCGAGCCGAGAATTTCGTCGTAATTAAGACTATCGACCGTAGCTGCGACAGGATTTGCATTACTGATAAGAGTTTTTACGACGACCATATTCTGTGCCGCTTCAATCGAAATAACGGCAGCTTTGAAAAGCGATAAAAACTTTGCGTTATCTATAGAATTACCCTGTGTTACTTGCGCGTACCGATATTTCTTTTGCATTCCCGCAACTTTTATCAGTTGCAGTTCGTTTATATCTCTCGAAACCGTCGCCTGAGTAACGTCATAGTTCGCGTTTCTTAATACGTTTATCAATTCTTCCTGAGTTTCTATCTCGTATTGTTTGATTACATCGAGAATTTTTTGCTGGCGTTTGATTTTAGACATAGCCTTCTCCCCACTTCAGTAGTTTTTCATTCAGTTTTTCGTAAAAATCCTTGCTCCCCGCAATGATTTTAAGTTTTTTATCTGTTTTCTTTACGGTAATAGTATCGTCTTTTTTAACGGTTTTTCTGTATACACCGTCTGTAAGTAAGGCGCAATCGTGAGTTTTATCGCCCGTGGTAACAGAAATAACCGATTTTGCCGAAACGACTATAGGTCTTGCGCTCACCGTATGCGGACAAAGCGGCGTTATAATCATTCCGTCAAGTTCGGGCGATAATATTGCCCCGCCCGCAGAAAGCGAATAAGCCGTCGAGCCTATCGGCGATGCGACGATTACTCCGTCAGATACAAATTTCTGACACGGTTTCCCGTCGGCACACACGCAAAGCGAAATTGCTCCGTTGTAACTTAGCGAGTCCGTAACGCGTTGTATCGTCGCTTCGTTAACAAAAAGAAATTCTTGTTTTTCTTTTGTTTGTCTGTCGGTTATCTTTGCCGAAAACAACGGTATTTCTTCCGTATCAAATAAATTGTCTGTTATCACGCGTATGAACGAATTTTTTTCATCGCTTCCGAAAGAACTTAAAAAACCCAAAGTTCCGGTATTGACCGAAACAATCGGAACATCATATTTAATTGCAAACGGAACTGCGCGCAAAAAACTGCCATCACCGCCAAAACAAGCGATTATATCAGGAATTTTTTCACTTTTTTCAAGATTAAAAAAATCTGCTTTTACGTCATTGCAGAAAAGTTTTACAGTTTCTGCAGACCGCGCGTCGTTTTTAATTATAAGACCAACTTTCATAAACAATTAACCGTTAAACAAAATAAGTACGGTTTTTACAACGTTGAAGAAAACGCTTCGTCAAACTCAACGTTTTCACCTGATTTTGAAATATAGGCGATATATTCTTTATTCTTTTTATCGTCTTTCGTCGCAAGACATAGACCGCGAAATTTCAGTCCGTAACTTATAATCGTCGAATAAATTTTTTCGAGAATGCGATACCTTTCTTTATCGTCCCGAAGCACGCCGTGTTTCATATGCGTTTTTCCGCCGGTTTCAAACTGCGGCTTAATCAAGGCGAGAATATACCCGCTTTCGTTAAGCAGCGACGGCAGCGGCGGTATAATATATTCGAGAGATATAAAACTGCAATCGACAACGATCCCGTCCGCCTTTTCGTCGAAATCTTTTTCGGTCAGAAAGCGTGCATTCGTGTTATCCATCACAACAACCTTGGGATCGGCAGCGATGCTTTTATCAAGCAACCCTTCGCCTACGTCTACGCAATAAACTTTTTTTGCTCCGTTTCTCAGCAGACAGTCGGTAAAGCCGCCTGTGGATGCGCCTACGTCGATAAAAACTTTTCCGTCGATTTCGGGTGAAAACTTTTCTACTGCGCAAGCAAGTTTATAACCGCCTAACGAAACGTATGGTTTATTCTCGGAACTAATCTTTATGTTATCGTTTTCCGTGACGTCGGACGACGGTTTTGTAACAGCTTTTCCGTTAACAAAAACTTCACCGCGAGCGATTGCTTCAAACGCCTTGTTTCGTGAAGAATAAAAGTTGTTTTCAAAAAGAAATTTATCTAAGCGCATTTGAAATAGTTTTGAAAATACAGCATTTTATGGAAAATTTTACAACAAATTATGTCTTTGATAATCGTATGCTTCCACTGTGTTAAGCATAAGCATCGTGACCGTCATCGGCCCGACTCCGCCGGGTACGGGCGTAATCAATCCCGCAATTTTCTTAACCGAATCGTCAACGTCGCCGACAAGCCCATGCTCGGTTCTGTTAATGCCTACGTCAATTACGGTCGCTCCTTGTTTTACCATGTCCTTTTTGATAAAACAGGGCTTACCTACTGCCGACACGAGAATGTCCGCACTCAAAGTAAATGATTGAAGATTTTCTGTTTTTGAATGGCAAACGGTGACCGTGCAGTTTTCTTTTAGCAAAAGAACGGACAGCGGTTTACCTACAAGATTACTTCTCCCTACTATTACCGCATGTTTACCCGCAAGCGGAACATTGTACTCTTTAAGTAAACAAATTATTCCTTTCGGAGTACAAGGAACAAGACATTTTTCATCGTGGAACGCCCTGCCTGCACTTATCGCCGAAAGCCCGTCCACGTCTTTTTCAAACGGAATAGATTCGAGAATGGGCTTAGAATCTATTCCGTCCGGCAACGGCAACTGCACCATTACACCGTTTACCGACGTATCGTCGCATAAATCTTTGACTGCTTTCTGTAAATCTTCCTGCGTTACGTCTTCGGGTAAACGGAGAACTATCGAGTCCATCCCCGCTTCGGCGCAAGCTTTTTCTTTGGAAGAAACATAAATTTGCGATGCCGGATTATTTCCTGCAAAAACTATCGCGAGTTTAGGACGTTTTCCGTCTCTTATATAAATTTCTTCGCACTGCTTTTTAATTTCCGCTCTGATTTTAGCGGCTACGGCTTTACCGTCTATAAGATGACTCATTCGGCAGCACTCTCCAGACGCTTTTTGTATTCGGCAAGTATTCCGTTAACAAAATCACTGCTTTTTTCCGTCGAATACTTCATAGAAAGATTAACCGCTTCATCTATTGCAACTATTTTAGGAACGTCTGGAAAATAAGTCATTTCGCACATTCCTATAAGCAACGCGCATTTATCTGTCGGAAAAATTCTGTTAAGGTTAAAGCCTTGCGCGATCTCCCCTATTACAGACAGAAGATAATCTTTGTTTTCGTTAATCGTTCCGTAAAGATTTTTGGCAAAAAGTTTTTCGGAATCGCTAAGTTTTTTTTCTGCCAGAAATTTGTCTGTTTCCGCACTATCCCGTTCGTCGACGAATAAATCGCCGTAAAGTAAAATCAGAACCGCTTCTCTTGCATCTTTTCTCATAATCAAACCAAAAAGCCGCATAAAAATATAAGCGGCTTATAATATTTATTCGTAATCGTTTTCGTCGAACAGGACGTCGACCACATGAACGTCTACGTTCTTGATCTTATAGTCGGACATGGTTTCGACGTTGTGTTTAATACTCTGCTGTATATTATACGCCACGTCGGGAATATTGAATCCGTAACGAACGGATACGCTTACATCGACTTCGACGTTTTTACCTTCCGTAAAAGTAATCTTTACTTCTTCTTTAGCCGACTGTTTTCCGTTGTGATCTTTAGCGGATGCAACTCCGTCGACTTCGGAAACGGCTAAAACCACTATTCCGCGTACGATACTGCCGTTATAAACGACCTTACCGGAAGTAACGTTTTTATTTTTCTTTGCTGCCATAATGTCACCACCAAATCGAACGACAAATCAATCGCTCTATGAATACTTATGCAAATATAGTATAGCATACTATTCAAAATATTGATAGTGTTTTTTTATCGGTTTTTCAGTTTTTTTTAAGACAAAGGAATTATTCTGACGTTTTCGGGGGTTGCGTTAATTTCATCCGCCAGAATGGTGTAAATAGAAACGGCGTCATCGGTCGTAAAATTCTTGTCTTCAACGACTACCGTTACGTTATCCGAATCGGTTCCGATCATTACAACGGTATTGTCGTAGCCCTTTGCTTTAATCAGACTTTCAAGATAAAGTTCTTTTTCGATAATTTCGCCAAGGCGAAGTTTCGTTTTGAGCGCTTCGTTTTTTACGGTCGAATCCTGTGTCGCGTCGGCGATTATTCCGTCAAGACGAAGGATTTGTTCGTTAATGGTCTTTGTGTGTTCGGTACGGTATTCGGTAAAATAGTTTGCCGTTGCGACCGTGTTACCGCTACTGCCCTTGCTTGTCAGCAGAAAATTACATACCGCGGTTACGGCAAGCAATAAGACCATGCACGACAGGATTACGATTTTTTTCTTTTTTGACATATTTTTCTCCTTTACGCGGTTTTGCCGCTTATTTTTATTTCATCGGAAGAACCTGAATTTTGCTGCTGTCGACGTCTAAAAATGTCTGAGCCGCAGTTATCAGCGAAAGTTTGACCCTGATATCGTCCGCGCCTTTTGCCATTATAATAACGCCGCAGATTTCAGGATATATCTCACCCAATATCAAAGGCTTGCCGGATATCAGTACGGGCGTTTCGGTAGTTTTTTCTCCACCTATTCCGCTCACCTGTTTTTCGGTCGCTATCTCGTTTCTCATTCCGCTTTTAACCGAGATAATGACTTTAACCTTGCCCGCCCCGTCAAGTTCGGACAGTCTGCTTGAAAGTTTTGTTTCAAGCATTTCGACATAATCGTTTACGTCCGATTCGTTGTTTGTCGAACTTTTCGAAGCGACTGTTGTAGAAAGAAATAATACTAAAATAATTATCGCCGCGGAAATCATTATCAGATATTCGGGTTTGATTTTTTTGAAAATTCCTTTAATCGACTTATTCATAAATAACGATATCCTTTCTGTCTATCGAGTACTTTTTATTTATAATGTCTGCAATCAAGGACGATATATCTATATTCGCCAAATCGTCCGAATATTCCAGATCTTTTTTACCGATTGTTATTTTTTCTAAATAATATGAACCGTCTTTTTCATAGCAATCGATATTAGCCTTGGTTATTATGATTTTATTTTTCTTCAGTTCGCTTTTTATCTCGTTGAAATAATACTTTTTCGCAAAATTTACAGAGATTTCGCTTATTCGTTCATTAACAGCCGCTTCACTTACAGAAACTTCGCTTTTATCATAATTTATATTTGCTAAAGAAAGCAGCGGATTGATTATTGAAAGAGCAATGATCAGCGAAAGCACAAACGACGCCGCTTTACCGGTTTTTCCGTCCGGCGTTATAGTTCTTAAAAAACAGCCGAGAAAAGTTATTCCCACAACCGAAATAAGCCATATTCCTAAATTTTCTCTCATAGTAATCCCCTTTTTAAGCCGTCGTTAAAAACCTATCTGCAGAAACAGCACGATAAAAATCATAAGAAAGAACATTATCGCAACGCACACCAATATAACGTTCAGTAAAGACATGGTTTTTTGAAATCCAGTCAACATATCGCCGAATCTTTTATCCGAAAAAGGAGCGGAAAGCGCGCCGATAAGTTTCAATAATAGCGAATAACAAGTCAGTTCGATTGCCGGCTTGGCAAATGCCACGGCAAGAATGAGCATAAATAATGCGCCGGTTCCGTTTTTTATAGATTGCGCGGCAACAAGAAAAACTTCTACTCCTTCCCTTGCAAAACCACCGATAACCGGAACGGTATTTCCGACTGCATATTTTAACGCTCTCAAAGATACACCGTCGCGCACTGAACCGCTTATGCCCGATATAGCGGTAAAAAGGGATAGTACGGAAACGGCAATGCCGACAAACCACTTAAACCCGTCGACGATAAAATCTCGCGTTTTTGCTACCGAATATTTTTCACTTACGGATCCCGCCGCCGACAATGCGCAAACGGCAACCACTGAAGGAATCAGTATTCCAGACACCGATACCGTTACAACCTGAATCACTGCTGAACAAACGGGCGTTAATGCAGCGGATTTTGCCGATTCTCCGCTCAGGCTCGTAATCGTTGCAAAAACAGGATAAATCGATTGCATAAAGCCGCATATTTCCGAAATAAAACCCAGAACACGAACGGCGATTATCGCTGTTTCGGCAAAGACAACAGATGTGCCGGCGGCATAGCAAGTCAAGAAAACGCTCTCTTTTACACCGTCCGATTTTACGGAAAAACTGCTTAATAATCCCGATAAAACGGCGATTGCAAAAACCGCTATAATCGGCGGCAATATATTTTTGAAACTGTCTCCGGTAATTTTTTTTAAGTATCCGAAATAATCCGATCCGTCAGGGCTTGTCCCGTTCAGAAAAGCAACGAGTTCTTCTTTGAAAGAACTTCCGCCGTTTATTTCGCTCAGATATTTAAGATAAACTTCGTCAAGCGACTGAAAATCAAACGAATCGATAAGCTCGCTCAGTTGTTCATCGTAAGATTTTCCGTTATCGTCTTCCGCGATGACAGAAGAATGACTTAACGGTATAAATATTACCGCGGCGCACAGCAACAAACCTAAAAATATTTTTTTTATAACAACGCGCCTTTTTATCATAATACCTGACCGACAAATGAAGTTATTAGTTTGACAAGCGAAAGAAATACGGGAATGCTCATACAAAGAATAACAAGTCTTCCTGCAAGAGCGACTTTATCGGACAAACTTTTTAATCCGCAATCTTCTATCGCTCCGCAAACAAATTCAACTATATACCCGATCGCCGTCACTTTAACGCACAAAACAATCCAACCGTTATCTGTGCCGGTAAGGTCGGTTAACTCGTAAAACGCCTGTACAGCCTGCGTAAGGTAACTTATCGAAAAAAGCGCAACAATTGTCCCCCCTGCGATTAGAACAGGAAGAAAGAACTGGCTGTTTTCACTCTTCAGATAGATGCATAACAACGCAGTTACAAGCGCGAATGCTAAAATCTTATATATCATTGTTTTCAATTATTCGTATCGGCTAATACAAGTCGAACAATCGTTTAAGTTCTTCGAAGAGATCGAACACCATCGAAACGACCATTGTCAATACGATAACAAGCCCTGCAACCGCTACAAGCGTTGCTATATCGTCTCGGTCGGATTTTTTCAGTATCTGACATATGACGGTAACGAGTATACCGATTGCCGCAATCTTGAATATAATATCGATGCTCATAATTAAAACAAAATAACGAAGGCGGCAAGCCCGATAAGCAACCCCGCTTTTTTACAAAGTGAACCATACTTTTTTTGCTCTTCGCCGGCACTCTGTAACTCTGAAGCGAACTTACGCGAATAGTTACGATATACTTCGCCTTGCGTTTCTGCGTCCGACTTGCCGATTGCGGAAAAATAGTTTAGTATATCGTTCTTTTGCGTTTCGGTTAAAAACTTGGGAAATTTTTCGATTTTGTTTTCCGCAAAATATTCGTTCAGTATTCGACTGAATGTATCCGACAGATATTTCTTTTTTCCGAGTGAGCCTATTCCTTTGCGAAAAAAATTCACTTCTCCGTAAAAATCTTCATTGAATTCGTTAAGTGATTTATATAGTTTGTATTTTTCCGTATATTTTTCGGAAAACTTAATGCCGCTGCATAATCCGGCTATAAGGCAACATACGGCAAGAATCAGTTTCATTTTTCGCCCCCTTTGTATCTTTTAACTTTTATACTTAAACAATCGTTCGCTCTCTCAAGAAAAACAGCGTAATCAAAACATTTTGCTGAAAAAGCTTTCTGCAAATAACTTTTGCTTTCCGCATCGCAAATACTGCCGCCGTGCACGGTAGCAAAAACCGTTACGCCCGATTTTGCGGCAAAGACTACTCCGTCCACATCCGATTCGCCTGTCAATTCGTCCGTTACGATTATATCGGGGCAAAGGTTTCTTATCGCAGTATAAAACCCGAACCGTTTATCGCTTCCGCTTATTATGTCTGTTGTGCTGCCCAGATTAAAATCGGCGTTGTATAACTCGTCCTTTTCGTCGATTACAAGAATATTCTTTTTAGTGGTTAATGAAACGATTCTTGTCAAATCACGCAATACCGTTGTTTTTCCCGTCCCGGGCGGAGAAACAATAAGCAGGCTCCCCACCGTTCCCGTTAAAGCATCATAAATAACGTCAAATATTCCGTTTGCGCACCCTTTAATTTCATGCGGTATTCTTATGCATAGCGATGAAAAATCGTTTATGGTTATGATTTTTCCATGTTCGCGGACAATCTTACCTGCAATACCAATGCGAATTCCGCCGCTCGTTACGTAACCTTTTGTCAAAGTGTCGTTATATACGTAAACGGAATTTTTGCAAACGTTCATAATGATATTTTTAATGTCAGAGCGGTTCATTATAATCGGCTGATTTTTATATGTTACCATAACAAACGAACCTTTGATGTTTGCGGTAATCGGCTTGTCCGCACGAATTCGTATCTCAAAAAGGTCTTTTTGGTTCAGTAATGCATACGTTCTTAAATTTTCGGGCAGGAAATCATACGCTCGACCGTTCATAGTAATATGAAATGCTGAGTTATTGAAAAATATGACACAAAAAAAACACCGCGTTTGCGATGTTTTAAGTCTGTATTTGGCAGTACAATAAAGTTTTGTTTCTATGAGTTTGTTCAACGCGCTTATAGTTTGACAAGATTATCAAAGAATTTCAGGCTTTGAAAATAAAGTTTCACGAATGATTTCGCCTACCGTGGGATGCGCGTATATAGTTTTTTTCATTTGTCTGATCGTATATCCGCTTTGAACCATTACTGTCAGAGCAAGAATTATTTCGCTCGCATACGCACCTGTTATAAAACCGCCGCGCAGTCTTTCGTTTTCATCGAATACGAGTTTGCAAAAACCGAACTCGGCGCTATCTTCCGCAACCGCTCTGCCCGAATAAGTCATAGGCAATTTTCTTACAGACCATCCGCTTGCGGCGTTTTCCGAATATTCGTTTTCCCCCACGCAGCCGACCTCAATATTTCCATACACAACGCTCGGAATCAAGTTGTAATCAATATAATCATCTTCGCCGATAATGTTGTTAATACAAACTTCGGCTTCGCGATAGGCTGTGTGGGCAAGCATTGATTTTCCGTTTATATCTCCTACTGCATATACTCCTTTCACAGACGTTTTTAATTTGTCGTCCGTAACAATCACGCCGCGCTCTGTTTTAACGTTAAGTTTCTCAAGTCCGTAACCGTCAAGCCACGGCCTTCTACCCGTGCAGACAAGTATTTTATCGACTTGCTCGCAGATAACGCCTTCTTCCGCAGAAATATACAGTGCTTTATCTTCGATTTTTTCTACTTTAGAATTTTTATAAACCGAAACGCCGACTTTTTTAAGACTTTTCTCAAACGCATTCATGCAATCGGGGTCTGCAGATGCGCCGAGCCGATCGGTTGACTCGATTAACGCAACTTTTATATTTGCCATAGCAAAACAACTCGCAAGTTCAGCCCCTATTACTCCGCCGCCTATTATTGCAATCGAAGAAAAATTTTCTTCAATATTAAAAAGATTATCCGTAGTAACGGCAAACGAAGATTCAAGTGCCGTAATAAGCCCGTCGATCGGCGGCAGGAAAACCTTAGAACCTACTGCAATAATAAGATGATCGGTTGAATATGTATTCCCGTCTGAGTCGATTATTACGGTTTCGCCGTCGGAATAAGATTGAATCAATCCTTTAGAAAATACGATTTTCACCCTGTTTTTTCTAAGCGAACCACGCACGCCCATACGAAGAGATTCAACTGTTTTATTTTTAATTTCAGTCCATTTTTGAATATCCGGGCATTGTCCTTTATTTGTTGATTCGTCGGATTTTTCGTTTATCTCGGAAAATAATTTTGCGGAATGAATAAAACTTTTTGACGGAATACAACCTTGATTAAGGCAGGTACCGCCCAGTTTATCTTCTTCGAAAATTGCGGTTTTCAAGCCCGCTTCCGCAGCTCTGTTTGCGGCAGTAAAACCTGCAGGGCCGCCGCCTAAAACTATAACATCGTATTTTTCCGTCATAATTCACCTATCATAAAATATTATAAAAATTAAGAACATATCAGCATTTTTGAGATATATTATGTCAGACAAAACCAAATTGTTTTGACTAAACTAAAAAACATGAAAACTCTTTTTGTTTTGTGAATTCAGAGTTTTCATGTTTGTAACCGATTGATTTATGCTATCTCTTTTTTAACAAGAACAGGACTACCCGTTCCGTCAACAACATCTTTTGTGATAATGATTTTACTGATAGTATTTTCACTCGGAAGATGATACATGGTGTCGACCATAAAACTTTCAAATATGGTTCTTAATCCGCGCGCCCCCGTTTTTAACTCAATCGCCTTTTTAGCAATTGCGCGAGTCGCTTCGTCTTCGACTTCGAGTTCGACGTTATCTATCTCAAACAATTTTTTGTACTGTTTGATAATCGCGTTTTTGGGTTCGGTCATAATTTTAACAAGAGCGTCTTCTGTAAGCGGTTGAAGGCTGACGGTTATCGGCAGTCTTCCGACAAACTCGGGGATAAGTCCGTATTTTGTCAGATCGTGCGGCTGAATATCTTCAAGAGCCTTTCCGTCTTTCTCGCTTTTTGTTACTACTTTACTTCCGAAACCAAGCCCTGCGTCATCGGCTTTACGCTGATCGATGATTTTATCGAGCCCTACAAATGCCCCGCCGCATATAAACAAAATGTTTGTCGTATCTATGCGGATGAGATCCTGTTGCGGGTGCTTTCTTCCACCCTGCGGCGGAACGGAAGCAACCGTGCTTTCAATAATCTTGAGCAATGCTTGCTGCACGCCTTCACCCGAAACGTCGCGAGTGATAGACATATTTTCACCCTTTCTGGCGATTTTATCGATTTCGTCGATATAAATAATTCCGCGCTGGGCTTTCTCTATATCATAGTCGGCATTTTGAATAAGTTTAAGTAGTATATTTTCAACGTCTTCGCCGACATAACCCGCTTCGGTCAAAGTCGTCGCGTCGGCTACGGCAAAAGGCACGTCGAGTATTTTTGCAAGAGTTCTCGCAAGAAGAGTTTTTCCGCAGCCGGTCGGTCCGAGCATTAAAATATTGCTCTTTTCTATTTCTACGCCGTCATCTGCGTTTTTTGAAGAATAATTGATTCTTTTATAGTGATTATAAACAGCAACCGAAAGAACCTTTTTCGCCTGATCCTGACCTACGATATACTGATCGAGTTGGGCTTTGATTTCTTCGGGTGATTTTAGTGATACAACATCTTTCTTTTCCGATTTTGCGCTTTCACAAATCACCTTGTCGCATACCTTGACACATTCGTTGCAAATATAAACGCCGTCGGGTCCTGCAATCATTTTTTTAACTTCGGAATTGTGCTTTCCGCAAAACGAACAACATATTTCTTTATTTTTTTCGTTATTTGCCATTTTACCTCGTTTTAACGCTTATAGTATACTTCGTCGATCAAACCGTACTCTTTAGCCGCTTCCGCGGAAAGATAATTATCTCTGTCGGTATCGGCTTCGACAGTAGATATATC
>CAKQXZ010000044.1 GCA_934292955.1 uncultured Clostridia bacterium | reverse complement strand
ATATAATACACACCGTATCGTCGAGATTGTTATGGACGGCGATAAGGTCAAATTTTACAGAACGCAGGGCGACAACTTCGAATACAGCCACGGCGCAACCGAAGAAGTTTACGCGGCAAGAATAATCGCCAAATATACGGGCAAAAAAATCGGCGGCGTAGGCGTTATATTTACGGGCTTAAGAAAGCCCGCTGTGTTCGGGTTTGTTATAATACTGCCGCTCGCGGCGTTCTTCGTATATGAACTTATAGTGTTCATAAAGGCAGTGCTTAAGGTTAAAAACGAAGGCAAAAAGGTTATCACCGCCGAAGACGAAGAGCTTATTAAACAGCGCGCGATAGAAGAATATCTTTCCCGCAAAGAAAAAGAGCAGTCGCCTACTGAAGAAGAAGGGGAGTAGGGCGGGTAACCACACCCCCGTCATCCTGAGACGTACTTGCTTGCTCGACTTACGAAGGATCCAGGCACGAAGTGCCGCATATATAAATAATCGCGCGCCAATATAAGCAGTGCGGTGCTGCGCACCTGGATGTTTCGACTGCGCTTCGCTCCGCTCAACATGACGGGAGAGAAGAAAGGAAAAATCGCAATGTGGGTATACATACTTACAAATCATACAAACAAAGTGTTGTATACGGGCGTAACGAAAGATATAAATCGGCGAACGTTTGAACACCGCAGTAAAGCGGTTGACGGGTTTGCCGAAAAATACAACGCTTACAAAGTTGTGTATGCAGAAGAAGTAAGTTCTGCGTATGACGCGATATCCCGCGAAAAGCAAATCAAGGGTTGGTCAAGAATGAAGAAAATCGCGTTGATAGAATCTATCAATCCGCAATGGGTTGATTTATTGCGCGACGAGTAAAGTTCTGTCCCGTCATCCTGAGACGTGCTTACTTGTTCGGCTTACGAAGGATCCAGGCACGGAGTGCCGCAAGTCATTCGTCATCCTGAGACGTGCTTGCTTGTTCGGCTTACGAAGGATCTAGCCGCAGGCGCATATACAAATAATCGTGCGCCAATATAAGCAGTGCGGCTAACGCCTGGATGTTTCGACTGCGCTTCGCTCCGCTCAACATGACGGAAGAAAAGAAAAAAGTCAACATGACAAAGGAGTAGGGCGTTGGGGTAATGCGGTGCTGCGCACCTAGATGTTTCGACTACGCTGCGCTCCGCTCAACATGACGGGAAAAAGAAAAAGGCTCAACATGACTTTTTTACACACTCAAACTACTATGAAGGATAGAATATAGAACATGAACGGATTTATGACCTGGTTCAAAGCCTTTTTCGGCAATATGCTCGACGGGCTTCTGACCGTAATTAAAGGAGTGTTTTTCGGAATAGTAAAAACATTCGACGTACGATATTATTTCAAACTCTGGTCGTCGGAAGGCTCTAACTTCGGGTTTCTGGACTGGTTTTTTTCCGTGCTTATTTTTATCATAGTAATAGCGGTCTGGGCGGGACTCTTCTTTCTTATAGGATTAGGAATAAGACGGCTTATCAGATGGTCTAAAACCGTAAGCGAAAGCGAAGACATGCTCGAAGAGATTTCCGATCTTAATAAAGAAGTTGCAAGACTTACCGCCGAAAAAGACAGAATTATCGAAATTAAGGTTACGCAGGCGGGCTTATCTTACGAGAAGATGAAGAGCGAAATCGAAGCCGAACTTGCTGCCGCTGCGGCAGATGTAAGCGGAATTACAACCGAAGAAGAAACCGAAGAAAAAGAGGGAAGATTTCAACGTCTTACCGCAATCGACGAAAAATACGTTTATTTTCAGTCGCCCGCATATGCCGAAAACGTTACGCTCCCCGGCGTGTGCGAAGATTTGCGTAACTTTGCGTGCGCAAACAACGGCTTATATTACGAACTTCGCACCATCCGCCTTATGATTGCGGGGCTTGCTTCGACAAAGCTCGTCGTTCTGCAAGGTATTTCGGGTACAGGTAAAACTTCGTTGCCGTACGTTATGGGCAAGTTCTTCCTTAACGACGCGACTATAGCGTCAGTTCAGCCGTCCTGGAGAGATCGCAACGAACTCTTCGGATATTTCAACGAATTCACCAAGAAGTTTAACGAAACCGAAGTTCTGCGCCGTATTTACGAAGCAAGTTACAACGACGACGTTAATCTTATCATTCTTGACGAAATGAACATCGCAAGGGTAGAATATTACTTTGCGGAAATGCTTTCCGTACTCGAAATGCCCGATCCCGCCGAATGGAAAATCGAACTCGTTCCGTCGGTATGGGAAGGCGACCCCGTTAAACTTGCGGGCGGCAATCTTAAAATTCCGCAGAACGTCTGGTACGTCGGCACAATCAACAACGACGACAGTACGTTCTCTGTATCAGATAAGGTTTACGACCGTGCTTTCGTAATCAATCTCGACAGTAAGGGCGTACCTTTCGAAGCACCCGCCACGGCGGCGCAGAGAGTTTCTTATACCGATCTCGAATCGCTTTACGAAAAGGCGATCGAAGAATACCCCGTAAACGAAGAAATTCTTGATAAAATCGCTAAACTCGATAACTACGTTATAGAAAAATTCCGTATTGCTTTCGGTAACCGTATCATGAAGCAACTCAAGCGGTTTGTTCCCGTTTACGTCGCGTGCGGCGGAAACGAAACCGAAGGCGTCGACTATATGCTGGCTACAAAAGTCTTCCGTAAGTTCGAAAGCCTTAATCTTTCGCTTATAAGGGACGAAATCCGCCCGCTTATCTCTTACATGGATAACCTGTTCGGCAAGGGCGCGATGAAAGAAAGCATTATTTACCTGCAGATTCTGCAAAAAACGTACTGAGGCGTTATATGAACGATTTTGACGAAAAACTTAACGGCGCGACGGAAAATTCTTCTTCCGCCGTTTTTTCGGATTGGGTTAATAAGTTAAAGTTCGACCGTTCTTTCTCGGCTAAACTTATTCTTTCCGATAAATCCGTCAAGGAGTATTACGCCGATATCGCTACCGAAATTCTCAAGTTCGAACGCGTAAAATCAAGAACCAACTGGTCGGGCGTTACTTTCTCCGTCGGGCGCGAAAGATTTGCTACCGTCGCCTTTGCGGGTAAAACGCTCTGTTTGTTCCTTGCGATAGATCCGACTACTTTAGAAAGCGGCAAATATAAAGCGCGCAACGTGGAAGACGTTAAAAAACACGCAAAAACGCCCGCAATGCTCCGCATTAAAAGCGACGGCGGCAAGCGTTACGCCGTAAAACTAATCAATCTTGCGGCGGAAAATTGCAATCTTGCGGTTTCCGCCGATCCCATTGCTCCCGTTAACCCCGCCGATTTTAAGACCGATACTTTCAATAATCTTATAACCCGCGGGCTTATAAGGGTTTTGCGGCGCGACCGTAAAAACGGCTTTAGTCAGGACGAAACCGCTGTTTCAGACGTTGCCGCGGTTGCCGCGAAAAATGACGAAAAGTCGGGCTATAAGTCTGAAAACGCGGGTAATGAAGAAGTTATACGCAACGCGTACGACGATACCGTTTTTACAATAAACAATCTTTTAACCCGCCACGGGATATACGGCGATATTTTGTCCGCGCTGTCCGAAGGCAACTGCAGGGCGAGTTTTACCGAAAAACTTATGCTGCGCGCGGTGGACGAAATCTGGGTGCGCGCCATAGAGGACTGCGTTAATTCGCTTGACGAACTTATCCGCAACCCCAACCATTACATTGCCGAAACCGAAGAAGTTCTGCCTATAGAACTGACTAAAAAAATTACGGGCAGGTCGGTCGCGCACCTGTGCAGACACACCGATTATCTTCGTGAAGACAACGACGAAATAATGCCGACAAAAATGCTCAATATTTTCAGGGACGATTCGTTTATGACTTACGAAAATAAGTTCCTGAATACGCTCATTAAAAGGCTGTATCTGTTTGTTGGCAGGCGTTACGACGTTATGAAAGAGCGCGGAGCCGACGAAAAAACGCAGACCCTGGAGTTTGAAAACGCTTTCGGTATCGGTGAAGGAAAAGCGCGCGTTAAAATCAGCGTGGAATACTCCGAACGAAACGAAACCGAAGACGCTAAAAAAGTGCTTGCGGGCAGCGGCTTGTGGGCAAGGGTAGAACGACTTTACTCTATCGTTACGAGTTATATCAATTCTTCGTTCGTTAAAGAGATGGGCGAAAGTTATATCCGCCCGCCGGTACTCCGCACGAACGCCATAATTAAAAACAAATATTTCCGCGAGTGTCTTGCTCTGTGGGAGTTTATAGAAACTTACGACGACTCGGGCTACGGAATCAGCGTTGAAGAGAGAGAGAAAGAGATCTCGCCCGAGTTCGCCGCAAGACTTTTTGCCGACGCCGCCACGCTTTATTATACTTTCCGTCATAATACTGACGAGCATTACGGCGAAGACGACACCCGCGAATATGCCGTTATTCCCGACGTTATTCTGTCCGACGGAGATTTCGGCAAAAAGTACGCCGAAGAGTTCGAAAAAGAAAGCGACGTTCAGGAAAATAACGACGATATTTCTTTCGCCCTTATCGTTGCCATGGCGGCAGACGATAAACTTGAAGAACTCGGCGAAAGCGGCGCGCAAAAGCCGAAAGTCAGAAGAAAATCGTTTGCCGAAAGACTTTGTGTCGCAAACGATATCGTCAAAGAAAACTACGTCGACGTGGTTAACGCCATGCTTAAATATAAGGGCGTTAAACTCAGATATTCGCGCGGGTTCGCTACAATCCGCCGCGGGCGCAAGGCTTTAATGCGTATTGCCTTTGCCGGCAGACCGCTTAAAGTTTATTTCAATCTGCCCAAAGATAAAATTCCCGAAAAATACCGCGCTAAGGACGCTACCGGCATAAAACGTTACGTCGATACGCCGTATTTTATAAAAATCAAAAGCGCAAGGGGGTTAAGATACGTTTTCGGCATAACAGAACTGCTTGAAAACGAATACTCGCTTACCATTGCCAAAAAACCGCCCGAAGAAATAGAACCCGAAGACCTTACGTTTGAAAATCTCGGCGTAATTGTTATACCCGAAGTCGAAAATGTTCAAGCGACAAACGCAGGCGAAGTTACGCAAAACGCAGAAGTCGCCTTCACCGCCGAAAATACCGAAAAGTCGGGCTATAGGTCCGAAAACGCACAAAACGCCTACGGCGAAAACGCGGAAAATACGGTTGCCGTCAAGGTTGCGGGAGCGGACGAAAGAGCGGAAGGCGCAGCCGCCGCGGGCGATACGGGGTATATTCCCGAGCCCGACGAAAAGCCGGCACTTCCCAAAGTTGCGGAGTACGGCGACAGGGTTTCGTTCGGCTCGGCAATAAGTCAGACTACAGTTATCAACGCCGAAACCGCGCAGGCTCTTGCGGTCGGCGAAGGTTCGGTAATCCGTAAAGACGGCGCGACCGAAAACACCGCGACCTATAATAAAAACGCGGAAACCGCGTGGGAGAGCGAAAAGCCGGATACTTCGGCGGCGGACGTTCTCGAAGGGTTCACGCGTATAGATAACGATTACGAAAAGCCGACCGAGTTCGGTATAGACGACGCAAGCGGATTTATTTCCGACGAGCGCGAAGCGGCAGCCGCAGAGATGCCCGTAAGAAAGTTTACGTTCGGTAAGAGGCGTAAAAAGAAATGAGAGAAAAACTTGCGAAAGTCAAAAAGGGCTTGGGAATAGCGATTTTTGTAATAATCGCGGTTTTGATTGTGGCAACTGTCGTTGCTTCGGTGTTTTCCAAAAGCCGAAACAAGCCGATTTTCGTGTTCGGCAACACGCTTTTGTGGGTAGAAACCGAGAG
Source organism: uncultured Clostridia bacterium (assembly GCA_934292955.1). Next base: position 10,749 of record CAKQXZ010000044.1, on the reverse strand, counting down.
TATGGAGCCGACTATAGAAGCGCGCAGTTTCATTTCGGCTAAAAAGTACGACGGCAAGGGCGTAAAACAGGGCGATATAATCACGTTTATCTGCACCGATACAAGTTCGGAAGTTTACGGGCGGCTTATTACTCACAGAGTTGAAAAGGTCGTTGACGGCGGCTACAGGACAAAGGGTGATAATTCGCTTTCGCATACCGATCCGTGGACGGTCAAAGACGACGACATCGTTGCCGTTTACGGCGGCAATCTTAAAATATTTACCTTTGTCGGCAGAGTGTTTCTTTCCCCTGCGGGCTTGATTTTAATAGTCGCGACGTTTATATTTTCTTGCGCGTTCATTTATATTCCCGATATGATAAACGCCGTTAAAGAAAGCGACGGCGCTGACGGAAAAAGCGAAAAAGAGAAAGAAATCGACCGACGGGTACGGGAAGAAGTCGAAAAAATGCTGAAAAATGACAGGAGCGACGGCGATGAAAAAAACTAAACCGAAATATATCGGCACGATTGCCTTTTTAATCGCGGTCGTAGTGTGCATATTTTTTACCGCGCACGCAGGCGCGCTTGTAACCGAATACGCGCGCACCATAAACGCGCAGGCGGCTAAACGCGCTATGTTCTACGCCGACGAAGTCGCTCTGGGCGTAAGGGAAACGTGCGACGATTTCAGGCGCGAGGTCGATTTTGTCGCCGAAAATCTTTCGGAATGCGTGAGCGAGAGGGAAACCGCAGAAGAACTTAAAAAACTCTATCTTTCGGGTATTGCAAGCGATACTTTTCTTACCGTTTTTTACCTTAAAGACGGCGAGTTTATCAATCCCGAAGGTCAGATTGTTTCGGGATATTCCGAACTTAACGAAATCAAAAAATCCGAAACCGATAAACTTACTCACGTTTTCCAGTACGATAACAAAATTATGACCATCGCGGCGTTTGCGAGAACGAGCGGCGGTTATGCCGACGGCGCGGTCGTGCTGTTCGACAGAGCGTATCTCTCGCTGAATATTTTCCGCGAAGACGGTAAAAGAGCGGACGACGACGGCGCGAAACTTGCCGAATTCGTCGCGCTTATCCGTCACGACGGAAAACCGCTGGACAAATTGGAAAACTCCGACGTGTTCACGCTCGACAACGATACTTTGCAGAACGGCGTTCTTAAAGAATATCTTTCGGGAAAGGATACCGACGAGTTCGTGCGCGCTATAGCAAACGGCAACGATTATTCATTCGTTTTTCGTAAAGGCACCGACGATTACGCGCTCGCGCTTGTTTCTTTAGGCGAAGAAAACGGCTTCATCGCGGTGGCTGCGGCGTACAATATCAGCGTTATTTACGGCGAAGGCTACGGCGTTGCGCAAAGCATATGGGCGGCGGTGCTGGGACTCGCCGTCGTTATGGCTGTACTTACCGTTTCTATGATTGTGGGTTACGTCAACTCCAAGCGAAGAATTTATCGGCTTGAAATGATAGATTCCACGCTCAACTGCGCAACCCCCAAAAAGTTCGAAAAAGACGCCGAAAGTATACTTGCTCGCCACAAAAACATAAACTTCGCGCTTATTTCGCTTAAAATAAGCAACTTCAACTACGTTAACGAAAACTTCGGCGATACCGCTTCGGATAATCTTGCGGCGTTCGCGGTCGGGATAGTGAAACACGCGCTGTTAATCGACGAAACGTTCGCTTACGCGGGCGACGGCGAACTGCTGTTACTTCTTTATTATAAAGACAGAAAATCTTTTACCGACAGGCTGAACGGATTGTATTTAAGGCTTGCGCGGTACGAAGGGCTTAAAGATCGCGACTACACGGTCAGCGCGTCGTTCGCCGTTTACGAAATAGAAAAAGATATCAAGCAGACGATTAAGGACTGCATGAACAAACTCAAAACGGTCAAAGACGCTTCGGGCGTTACCGTCGGCTCGTTCAGCGTGAATTTCTACGAAGACATGCTCAGAGAAAAGAGTGTGCGCAAAGCCGAAATCGAAGGCAAGATGGAAAGCGCGCTCGAAAACAACGAGTTCCACCTGTTCTATCAGCCGAAATACAATCTGCGCACCAAAAAAGCCGACGGCTGCGAAATTCTTATCCGTTGGTACGACCCCAAACTCGAAAGCTATCGCTCGCCGGGCGTGTTCCTGCCCGTTTTCGAAGAAGACGGTTTTATCTGCAAGATCGACAGATTCGTATTCTACAAGGCTTGCGAAAACATCGCCGCGCGCGTTGCGGCAACAAAAATCGTGTATCCCGTGTCGGTCAACGTTTCGCGAGTTACCGCCATTCAGCCCGATTTTGTAGATTACTACGTTCGCATAAAGAACAAGTTCAACATTAAAGACGGCTTTATCACGCTTGAGTTCACCGAAAGTTTCGCATTCGAAAATTACGGATTTTTGTCGGAAATTATCGAAAAACTGCACAAAAACGGCTTTTTATGCTCGATCGACGACTTCGGAACGGGTTATTCGTCTTATAATATTCTTAAGACCGTTCCCGTCGACGAAATCAAGCTGGATAAGTTCTTCCTTGAAAAGGGCGTTTCGGAAGACCGCGATCATACGCTTCTTAAGAGCGTTATAGAAATGATTAAAAAACTCGGCATCAAAGCCACGCAGGAAGGCGTCGAAACGCGCGAAGACTTCGACCGTCTGCAATCGCTCGGCTGCGACGTCATTCAGGGCTACTTCTTCGCCAAGCCCATGAAATACACCGACTACTGCGAGTTTATCGAAAAGAATTTCGGTTAGTCGGTTAGCCCGCATTGTTAAAGCTCCGGGGTAAGGCGCTGCACACAAAATACATAAAAACCCGTCTATAAGTCGATTATCGCGACATACGGGCGGGCTTTATTTTTGTTTTTAAGTCACTTTTTTGTCATCATGAGAGTAGCCGTTTCACAATCAAACTTTGCTTTCCCCTTTTGGGGAGAGTGGCACGCAAGTGCCGAGAGAGGACTATCAGCCGCTACACCCGCACCAAGTTTTTTTGTCCGCATCCACCGCAAGCGGTCCCCCTTCTCCAAGGGGCGAAGGCTTAAAATGTCGGCGAATTATTGAAATATGCGCCGCCGAACGCACAATCTTTAAGCAAAATTAAAAAATGATACTTGTTTATTTATTTAATATTGTTTGATAAACTCGTTACTATGTGATATAATAGCTATACTATTTTACAGACAGCAATAACATATAGCGATCAGAGGTAATTATTATGTATAATAAAGAATTATTTGAAAAGGTACTTAATTTGACTTGTCCGTCTGACGAGTTGGAAAAGTTTTGCGAGAAATCAGACGAAAGAGAATACGATACTGAAAATGCTTTTGAAAAGTATTATAACGTAGAATACGTTTTTAACGCGATAGACCGTTATAAAAACAAAGAGATAAGCGATAACTATCTTGCTTGCTGGATGAATGCCTATAACCGGATAATTATGGCGGGATTCAGACCCAATGAAGGAAACGAAGATGTCACTTTATCTAAATGGATAAAATGGGAAATTTCGGATTTATTGGACGGATTGTCTTTTTTTGAAGAGCCGGAAGATGTCGGCGAGCTTGACAATTTCGAAAAGTCTTTTGAAATAATGGACAGGCTTTACAGAAATATCGACGATTGCGATTGCTTTTTGTCGCATAAAGACGATTGTGAATGCTGTGACGATAATGCGGTTCTGCTTGTCGTTAATCGCCGCGCGAAAGAGTTCGCGGAATTTTACAATAATTTCGATTATCTCAACAAAATAGTCGGCGTTAAAATTACCGAAACGGACGACTTAAAAAATAAAATCTCTGAATTGAAAAACGCAGGATATATCGAATTATAATTTTGAAATTACCGTGCGTTTTCCGCATTTTCCGTCATCCTGAGACGTGCTTGCTTGCTCTGCTTACGAAGGATCCGGGCACGAAGTACCGCACCCCCAAAAACATTTTTATAAAACCTACAAACCCGAATTGTACGCATATGTCTGTGCGTTCGTTCGGGTTTTTCTTTTGTAAAAAAAACAATATGGGGAATTTCTACCGCAAAAAACAACAAATACAGAACAAATACACAATAAAACAGAACATTTTACCCTTGTTTTGTTCTTTTTTGCGTGCTATACTAAGAGCGTAAAAAATATTCGTCGTATTGCGCGGCAATCGGCGTAAGGCATAAAGGAGCTTTAAGCGTTTGCGGGTTTGCCGTGCGCTTCACCTGAAAAAGAAATGGAACAGAAAAGATTAAACGTAGCGATTATAGGTTGCGGCGCGCGCGGAGCGGAATCTTACGGCAGAATTATGCTTTCAAGACCCGAAAAATTCAAAATTTGCGCTTTGTGCGACGTAAACACGGAAAAACTTGAAAAATATGCTAAAATTTTTGGCGCGGAAGAAACGTTTGCCGACGAAAACGAATTTTTTAAGAAAAAACGCGGAGACGTGCTTGTTATAGCGACTTTGGACGGTTGTCACGTCGCGCAGTGCGAAAAGGCGTTGGCGTTAGGTTACGACGTACTTCTGGAAAAACCTATTACCGACAGCAAGGAAGAATGCGAAAGGCTGCTTGCCGCTCACAAAAAATACGGCGGCAAAATAGTTGTATGCCACGTTCTGCGTTATGCGCCCGCGTATATAAAATTGAAAGAAATATTGGACGGCGGGTCTTGCGGCGAACTTGTTATGATAGACTCTATCGAGCAGGTAAGTTACTGGCATCAGGCGCACAGTTTCGTTCGCGGTTATCATTCGCAAAAAGAAAAACGACTGATAATCTTTTCGCAAAAAACCGCAGATATTCAAAAACAGAATGTCTGTAAAAACTAAAAAACCGTCGATTAAATTTGACGGTAAAATTAAAAAAACTGCCGCCGCAGATTGTTTAACCGCAATCCGCGGCGGCTTGTTTATTTTATAAAAAGTCGGCGTATAAGTCGATTATCGCGTTGTTTGTATATCGTCATCTTTAGCCGCACCCGCACAATCTTAAAACAAGACAAACTTCGCCTTCGCCCCTTGGAGAAGGTGGATTTTGCGAGCTTGCGAGCAAAAGACGGATGCGGACAAAAAAACAAATTTTTCCGTTCGGCAATTTTTCTGTGGTAATAATATATCTTCCGTCATCCTGAGATTCGCTCACTTGCTCGGCTTACGAATGATCCGGGCACGAAGTGCCGCACTTGTTGATAATCTACGTGCATTCATTCTTATGCGGCTAACGCCTGGATGTTTCGACTACGCTGCGCTGCGCTCAACATGACGAGCAGGGCGTTGTGGTGTTCATTCGTCACCATTACGCCGCACCCGAACAATAAAATCAATAATTCCTACTGAACGATTTTCTAAAAAAAGTAAAATCTTTCAGTAGAAGTGAATAATTTTCTCGACAAACGCAAATATATGGTTAAAGAAATTCCGCCGAATATTAAAATCTTACTATTTTAATCTTAATGTTTTATTTTTTATTTCTTTATTTCAAAAAAGTATTGATTTTTTTCAATCTATGTGTTAAACTCAAACCATCAACGTATTGTTAACGTTAACGGAGCCGATTTTCGGGCGATTGACGTTCGATAATACGCTTTATCACATGTGAAAAGTTTGCCGCATTTTATAATTTGCGGCGTTAAAGAGAGGTAAGGGCATGCACTTTCGTAACGAATATCCCCGTCCGCAGTTGAAGCGCGACGAGTGGATGACTCTTAACGGTAACTGGCAATTCTGTTTCGGAGAAGAAGTTTCCGATAAAATCGCCGCCGCGGACGGCAAAATTGAATTTCCGCTTAATATCAACGTACCTTTTTCGTATCAGTATCCCGCAAGCGGAATCGGCGTAAAAGATTATCACCCCGAAATGTGGTATAAACGCACGTTCACGGTTGAAAACACGAACAAACGCGGCGCATTGCTGTGTTTTAATGCCGTCGATTACGAGTGCGAAGTATGGCTTAACGGCGCGTACGTAGGCGGGCATAAGGGCGGTTTTACCGCTTTTACGTTCGACGTTTCGTCGTATATAAAGAAAGAAAACACGCTCGTGGTTTATTGCCGCGACACTATGGAAAATACCGTCGCCCGCGGCAAGCAGAGTTGGAAAGACAACGGCAAGCCTTTCGGTTGCTGGTATACGCCAAACAGCGGCATATGGCAGAGCGTTTGGGTTGAATTTTTCGATAAAGACTGCGCCGACTATATCGGGCTTACTCCAGATGCCGAAAGCGGAGCGGTAGAAGTCGAACTAGATACGAAAAACGGTCTTGCGGACAACGCGGTTATAGACGTTTACTTTGCGGGCAAAAAGGTCGGCGGCGGCGTTTTCGCTCTCGACGGAGTTCATAACAAGTTCACGATTAACGCTTGCGACGCAGATTTTGCAAAGTCGCATATGTGGAACGTAGGCGAGCCAAACCTGTTCGACGTGGACGTTAAACTAGAAGTAAACGGCGAAACTGCCGATTTAACTCACGCTTATTTCGGGTTCAGAACGGTTGAAGTAAGCAAAAAAAGCGAAATTCTGCTTAACGGCAAGCCCGTTTATCAGCGGCTTATTCTCGACCAAGGGTATTTTGCCGAAGGCGGGTTGACTGCGGAAAGCGCGGAAATGTTCGGGCGCGATATAGAACTCAGCATAGAAATGGGGTATAACGGCGCGCGTAAGCATCAGAAACTCGAAGATCCGTATTTTTATTACTATGCGGATAAAGCGGGCTTTCTGGTATGGTGCGAAATGCCGTCGGCTTATCGTTTCGACATAAACGAGCAGATCAACCTTGCCAACGAATGGCAAAAGATCGTCCGCACGGTCAAAAACAATCCGAGCGTAATTTGTTTCGTTCCGCTTAACGAAAGTTGGGGCGTGGGCGAAATTGCCGAAAATAATGCGCAGCAACTTTACGCAAGCGCGATGTATTATCTTACCAAGGCGGCTGACGGCACTCGTCTTGTTTCTACCAACGACGGGTGGGAATACGTCGATCAGACCGATCTTATCGGCATTCACGATTACAGTTACGACGGAAACGGCTTTGCCGAAAAATACCGTGCAGACGCGCTTAACGAACTTGTTCCCGCGGGCAGACGTTTGTTTGCAAAGGGACATGTATATCACGGTCAGCCGGTACTGTTCACGGAGTTCGGCGGCATAGCAATGCAGCGCGACGCGACAAATAACGAAGATTGGGGATATAACAGCAAGGCAAACTCCGACGAAGAGTTTTACGCCCGCTACGAAAATCTTATGACCAATCTTCACAAAATGTGGTTCCAGGGTTTTTGCTACACGCAATTAACCGACGTTCAGCAAGAAATTAACGGCTTGCTCGACGTAAACCATAACCCCAAGTTCGATATGTCTGTCATACGCAAAATGACCAAGGGCGAATAAATAAAAAACAACAACGGAGAACAAAAATGATTATTTACAATTCCGAACTTAAGGCTTTTCTGTTGCAGGGTAAAAATATCTCTTACGCGATGTACGTCGGCGAAGCGGGCTTTTTACAGCATCTGTATTTCGGCAAAAAACTGAACGAAAGCGACCTTGCTTTTCTCGTCGGCTATTTCGGCAATGCGGTCTGCCCGAAAAACGATCAGTTCAATATAGACTTGTCGCACGAATTCACGCCGGGCGAATGCGGATTTTACGCAAGGGGGGACTATCGCGAACCTACGGTGATTGCCCGTCGCTCCGACGGCGCGGCAATGAGCAGACTTCGCTACGCCGGTTACGAAATGAAAGACGGCACGCCCGTTTTACCCGGCATGCCTTGCGCGCATACGGGCGGACAAACGCTTACCGTTACTCTTAAAGACGATTTTTCAAAAGTACTTATAAAACTTAACTACACCGTCTGGGACGACGGCGACGTAATCGTCCGCAATAACGAAATCGTGAACGGCGAAGACGGCGACGTCATTATAGAAAAGGCGTTTTCTTTCGCGGTCGATATACCCGCAGGCGATTATAAAACTTTATGTTTGGTCGGGCGTTGGGCGCAGGAACGCGTTCCCGAAATCGAAGAAATGGGTCACGGAATACGCCGTTTTCAGTCTATCCGCGGCATTTCTTCCAACGAAATGAATCCGTTTTTAGGAGTTTTGCAGTCCGATGCGACCGAAGTTTACGGTAATTGCTACGGCGTTCAGCTTGTTTACAGCGGCAATTTCGCTTTGACCACCGAACGTTACGACAATAAGCCAGTCCGCATTCAGGGCGGTATTTCGGACGTAGGTTTCGACTGGAAACTTAAAAAAGGCGAAACTTTCGTTACTCCGCAGGTTATGCTCGGTTTTTCGGAAAACGGCATCGGCGGTATGTCGAGAACTCACGCCGATTTCATTCGCGAACATATAGTAAACCCCGCTCTTGTTTACGCAAAACGCCCGATTGTTCTCAACAACTGGGAAGCGACCTATTTCAATTTCGATAAAGACAAACTTATTTCCATTATAGACAAAGCGGCGACGCTCGGCGTAGATACTTTCGTTCTCGACGACGGCTGGTTCGGTATACGCGATACCGACCGAACGGGGCTCGGCGACTGGTTTATCAACACCGAAAAACTCGAAGGCGGTCTTAAACCCGTTATAGACAGATGCAAAAAGCACGGTCTTACTTTCGGTCTGTGGTTCGAACCCGAAATGGTTTCCGAAGACAGCAATCTGTACCGCGCGCACCCCGATTGGGCTGTCGGCAAAGCGGGTAACGAACCTTCGCGCAGCCGTAACCAACTTGTGCTTGATTTCACCCGCCGCGACGTCGTAGATTACATATTCGGCGTTGTGAGCAAGGTTCTTTCCGAAAACGATATCGGCTACGTCAAGTGGGATATGAACAGATGCCTTACCGAAGGCTATTCGTCAAAACTTGCCGCCGACAGACAGGGCGAATTTTATCACCGCTACGTTCTCGGCGTATACGATCTTGCAGATCGCCTTACCAAAATCTTCCCGAACGTATTCTTCGAAGGCTGCGCAAGCGGCGGCGCGCGTTTCGACGCGGGCGTGCTTTACTACTTCCCGCAAATCTGGACGAGCGACGATACCGACGCTTACGAACGCACGAGAATTCAGTGGGGTACCGCTACCTGCTATCCGCAGTCGGCAATGAGTTGTCACGTTTCGGCTTGCCCCAATCATCAAACGGGGCGCGTTACTCCGCTTAAAACCCGCGGAGTTGTCGCTTCGCTCGGCGCAACGGGCTACGAACTCGATCCCACAAAACTTTCCGCCGAAGAATGCGCGGAAGTTTCAAAACAGATAGAAGAATACAAGAAGATTTCCGACCTTATTCTTAAAGGCGACAGTTTCAGACTGTGCAATCCCTTTACCGAAAACTATTTCGTGCAGATGATTGTTTCTAAAGACAAACGTTCGGCATATCTTTGCGGCGTTCGCAACAATGCCGTTCCCTGCGATTACGACAGGTACGTCGCGCTTAACGGGCTTTCGGAAGATCTTAATTACCGTATAGAAGAACTCGGCGTTAAGGCAAGCGGCAAAATTCTTGCTACAAAAGGCGTATATCTTCCCAAAATCGGCGATTTCGAAAGCTGGACATGGCATATCGTCGCCGAAGACTGATTAAAACCGAATTAAAACAAAAGACCGAAGCGAAAAATGCTTCGGTCTTTTTACATCAGAAAAAAGCCGCCGACTATGCCGGTGTTGCCCAAAAAAAACTTTAGCTTCAAGCATAAAAAAAAATATACAAAAAACTCCTATGTGCTAAACTGAATGGGATTAGCAATCGAATTAAGCAAGCAAACAGAATCCATATCAAGTGACCTCCCGAAAAGTGATTAGCAACACGATGTAACTTGCTCGGAAAGCAATTGAAATGCGGCTTGACACAAAGAATTAAGACGCTTGTTTTTATGAGTCACGATATAATGCGTTCTCATCAAAACGGCATCGGAGATTGTCAGTTCGCAAAGCGAGCCTTGCTTAATTGCATCTTTTACGATTCCTTCCGGTAATACCGCTATACCATGCCCGTCTTTGGCGAGCGAAACAAGTGCTTCGTTGCTGACAGATTCGGCAAAAGGTTCCACAGATAAATGCCTTTCGGCAAGATTTTCAGAAAGCAAATCCCGTGATGCACTTCCGATTTCACGCAGCAATAAAGGATATTTGATAAGTTCTGCCAAACAAACAGACTTCTTCACATCGCTTGGAGAACAAACGGCAATCAAACGGTCTCCGCCGATAGGAGTGATTTTCAGATAGGGAGAGCGTACAATTCCTTCAACGATTCCGAAATCTATTGCTCCGCATTCTATTTTTTCTTCGATTGCAGCGGTTCTATCGATAAAAAAAGAAGGTTTTAGATTTGGTAATCTCTCTTTTATCAGGGAAATATATCTCGGCAAAACCGTTTTTCCGAGCGTAAGAGATGAGCCGATACGAATATACGGATTTTGTCCGCCAAAGCTTGCGGCAGTTTCAAAATCATCAAATCCGGCAAGAGCATTTTTCGCTTTGACAAGCAATTCTTTTCCCGTAGGTGTCAGTACAAGTCTTTGATTGATTCTGTCAAAAAGCAAAATATTATAATATTTTTCAAGCTCCGATATTGTTGTGCTTACCGAAGGCTGAGCCATATGCAAGGCTTCGGCGGCTTTTGTGATTCCACCGCATTCACATACGCAGATAAAAATTTTCAAATGGCGTATAGTCATAGCGTTACCTCATATCGGAATGAATATAAACTATATTAGATTATACTATTTTACTTATGACAAGTCAAGTGATATAATTATAAA
>CAKQXZ010000043.1 GCA_934292955.1 uncultured Clostridia bacterium | reverse complement strand
AACCAGCTTGGAAGGCTGGTGTTCTACCATTGAACTACACCCGCGCTTCACACAATGCTATGCAATTATAGCAAAAGCCTTTTTTGTTGTCAAATACTTTTCGGGCTTTTTCATCAAAAAAATCTTTTATTTTCAAATATTTTTATTATCGCATTTTTGCGGTAAAAAAGTATGATTTTATTCACTTAAAGGCCTTGAATTCTGTAATTTTCTTGCCGAAACTTTTCCGTAGACGATAAGCAGTATCAACGCGACGACGGGGAAGACCACGCCCGACAGAATACCGACGTTAATATTTGTCGCCGCGGATATTTCGCCCGCGACGGACGGTCCGACTGTACAGCCGATATCACCCGCAAGGGCAAGCAGTGCAAACATTAAAGTGCCGCCGTTCAGTTTGCTTTCGCCCGCCAGACTAAGCGTTGCCGGCCATAAAATGCCGACCGAAATTCCGCATGCCGCAATGCCGATAAGAGAGAGTGCGGGGATGGGGGAAAGAGCGGTAACGAGATATGAAACGATAAGTGCGCAAACCGAAACGATAAGCGCGTTTCTAATGCCCGTCTTTTTACATATAAAGCCGAAAAACGTTCTTGACAGAGCCATACACAGCGCAAAAGTGCTTGTCCCCAGAAGGTCGCCCACTGTCTTAGAAACGTTAAGTCCTTTTTCGGCAAAATATGACGCCCATTGAGCGACTACTTGTTCTCCCGCGCCCGCGCATATCATAAGCAGAAACAGTATAAGAAACAGGGCGTTCTTTCCGAATTCGGAAAACTTAGCCGAGCAGCCGTTTTCTTCAAGCGTGGTGAGTTTGCCGATGAGCGAATACAAAATGCCGCCCGAAACCGGAATAACGGCGAAAATAAAGCACAATACAAACCAATAATCTTTTCCGAACAACGCGAAAAAGCCCGTTGTGAACAGTACGACAAAAAGATAGCCCCAGCAGTAGAACGAGTGCAGAAAACTCATTGCCGAAGATTTTCCGTCGCCGGGCAGGGCTTCTATAAGCGGGCTTGTGGTAATTTCTATTATTCCGCTGCCGACCGCGCACAGTACGCCGGATATAAAAATCGTTGCAACGGGGTTTGAAAAGAACGGCGAAAGTCCGAGAACTATAAGCCCGACGGCGGAAATTACATCGCTGAATATCGCGGTGAGCCTGTATCCGATCTTAAAAACTATTTTCGAAAACAGCGCGTCGATAAGTATCTGAATACCGAAAAAGACGGTCGGAAAGAGCGCGATGAGTTCGAGCGGCATGCCGAGCCTTTCGTTAAAAAGGACATAGAAAAGGGGCGGTAAGTTTGCTACCGCCGCCTGTGTGAAACTTCCGAAATAGCACGCCGCAACAGTGAGTTTAACGTCACGCCTGCTCGGCGCAGAATTTGTGTTGTTCATAATAAAAGTGGGCGTATAGGTCGATTATCGCGTATTTTTATTCAAAAACTAACGTAAACCGCAAGCGATCAGACCTACAATACAATGCGATTATTTAAGTTTAATAAACTCCTGACCGCCCATGAACGGACGAAGGACTTCGGGGATCTTTATGCTGCCGTCGGCTTGCTGATACTGTTCGACAAGAGCGGGGAACACTCTTGAAGTGGCAAGACCGCTGCCGTTGAGCGTGTGAACGTATTCGGGCTTGCCGGTTACGGAGTCGCGATATCTGGTGTTGTTTCTTCTTGCCTGATAATCGTTGGCGTTGGAAACCGAACTTACTTCTTTATAAATACCCATCGACGGAATCCATACTTCTATATCGTACGTCCTTGCCATCGAAGCAGAGCAGTCGCCCGCGGCAAGTTTGCTAAGTCTGAAGTGCAAGCCGAGTTTGCTCATAAGCGAGCAGGCTTTTTGTACGAGTTCTTCAAACGCTTCTTTGGAGTGAGCGGGGTGAGCGTACTGAACCATTTCGACCTTGTTGAACTGGTGTCCGCGGATCATGCCGCGTTCTTCGGCGCGATAACTTCCCGCTTCTTTACGATAGCATGGGGTGTAAGCAAAATACTTCATAGGCAGTTTGCTTTCGTCTATGATTTCGCCCGCGTACATGTTAACGAGTGCAGTTTCTGCCGTGGGGAGCATAAAGCGCGCTTTCTTTCTGTCGCCGTCTTCGCTGTCTACCCAGTAAACTTCGTCTGCAAATTTGGGAAACTGACCTGCGCCGAAACCGCAGTTATAACCGAGCATGTGCGGCGGAAGAATGAATTCGTAACCGTCGGCAAGGTGTTCGGAAACAAAGAAGTTGAGCAACGCCCATTCGAGTCTTGCGCCGTCGCCGCGATACAGCCAGTAGCCGCCGCCGGAAAGCTTAACGCCGCGTTCGTAGTCTATAAGACCGAGCGAAGTGCAGAGATCGACGTGGTTTTTGGCTTCGAAACCGAACTGCGGTTTTTCGCCGAAAACTTTAACGACCTGATTGTTTTCCTTTTCGCCGGGAAGAAGGTCGTCGTCGGGTATGTTCGGCAGGCGCGAAACGAAATCGAAGATTTTTTCGCTTATTTCGTTGAGTTTTGCGTCGAGAGCGGAAATTTCGTCGCCGAGTTTGCGCATTTCTTCAAACACGGGCGTAACGTCCTTGCCTTCTTTTTTAAGGGCGGGGATGGAAGCCGAAACCTTGTTACGCTGCGCTTTCATGCTTTCGACCGAAGCAATTATGCTTTTCTTTTCGTTGTTCAGAGCGATAACTTCGGCGAAATCGACCTTGCAGCCTTTTTTAGCAAGTTTTTCGGCGATAAGGTCGGGGTTTTCTATGATCTTTTTAATGTCGAGCATACGATTGTATCTCCTTGATTTTTACCCTGAAAGGCGGTTTTTTACCTTAAAAGGTCATTTTTAATGCCCTAAGTATAAAACATTTGCCGTTTTTTGGCAATAAAAAAACCGTAATAAATTCAAACAAGTAAAAAATAATTGCAAATTGCGCGCGAACGTGGTAAAATATATCACCGATATTAAAGAATTCTACGGGGGTAGTCTGCGCTTTTCGGGGTAGCCCGATAAGGTTGATTATTCGCGGGGAGCAGGCTTATGAAGTTTTATAACACGCTGACAAGAAGCAAAGAAGAATTCACCACGCAGGACGGTTCGAATAAAGTCAGAATGTATTCGTGCGGACCTACCGTGTATAGTTTTGCGCATATAGGAAACATGCGCACTTACGTCTTTATGGATATTCTTCGTCGCGTTCTTAAATACGAAGGGTTCAAGGTCAAAGGCGTTATGAACGTGACCGACGTAGGGCATCTGTTATCCGACGGCGACGACGGCGAAGACAAAATGCAGAAAGCCGCGCGCGAACAGAAAAAGAGTCCTTACGAAATAGCAGAATTTTATTCGGGCGTATTCTTTGAAGACCTTAAAAAACTCAATATCGGCAAGCCCGAACTTACGCCTAAAGCCACCGATCACATAGATATTATGATCGATTTCGTAAAAGAACTCGTCGAAAAAGGCTATGCTTACGAAACGAGCGACGGCATTTATTTCGATATAACCAAAGCCGCCGATTACGGAAAACTTTCGGGTGCGAAGCTCGACGAACAGCAGGCGGGCGCAAGGGTCGAAGTCAACAGTGAAAAACGTCACCCCGCCGATTTTGCCGTATGGAAAAAGGCTCCTAAGGAACACATAATGCAGTGGGAAAGCCCGTGGGGCATGGGGTATCCAGGTTGGCATATAGAATGCTCGGCGATGAGCAGAAAATATCTCGGCGACGAGTTCGATATTCATACCGGCGGCGTGGATCATATTCCCATTCACCATGAAAACGAAATCGCGCAGAGCGAAGCGCTTACGGGCAAGATTCCCGCAAGGTTCTGGATGCACGGCGAATTTATGCTGGTAGACGGCGGCAAGATGAGTAAGTCGCTCGGCAACACATACACCATTTCGCAACTCGAAGAGCGCGGATACAATCCGATGCATTTCAGATATTTCTGCCTTAACGCGCACTACAGAAAGAAACTCAACTTCACTTTCGAAGGAATGGACGGCGCAAAAACGGCGTTCGAGCGTTTGTGCAAGTCGATAGTCGCGCATAAGAACGGAAAAGCGGCGACCGACAAAGCGGTGCTTGACGATTTTGCGAAAAAATTCGAAGAAGCGGTTGCCGACGATCTTAACGTTCCGCAGGCACTCGGCGTTTTGTGGACGATGCTTAAACTTCCCACAAGCAAAGACGTTTACGACCTTGCTATGAAGTTTGACAGCGTACTCGGTCTTTCTCTCGATAAAGCGGAAAGTTTCCTGCCCGAAGAAAGGTACGATATTCCCGAAGAAATTGTTGCGCTGGCGGAAAAAATGCAGCAGGCAAGATCGGTTAAAGATTACGCTTCGGCTGACGCTTTGCGCGCGGAGATAGATCAGAAAGGCTTTACGGTTCTCAACACCAAAGACGGTTACGTCTTAAAGCCTAAGCAGTAAGCGGTCTGTTATGCGTTACGGCGAAGAATAAAAAGCCGGATAATTAAACGAAAAATTATGAATTGCGTTTACGGTTACCGCGGTTAAACAGCGGATGACTGCGGCGCAAACTATACAGCTAAATAAACGACAAAGAGATGAAATTATGAGAAAAATCACATCCGAACAACTCAGAAGTCTTTACCTTAAATTTTTTGCCGACAGGGGACACGTTATTATTCCGTCGGCAAGCCTTATTCCCGAAAACGATCCGTCGGTTTTGTTTACGACTGCGGGCATGCACCCGTTGGTTCCGTACCTGCTCGGCGAAAAACACCCCGCGGGCAAACGCCTTACCGACGTGCAGAAATGCGTAAGAACGGGCGATATCGAAGAAGTAGGCGACAATTCGCACTGTACATTCTTTGAAATGCTCGGAAACTGGTCGCTCGGCGATTATTTCAACGAACAGGCGATCAAGTGGAGTTTTGAATTCCTTACGAGCGAAGAATATCTCGGCATTCCCGTCGAAAAACTCGCAGTTACAGTGTTTGCGGGCGACGACGACGCACCGCGCGACGAAATGAGCGCGAAAATATGGGAAGAGTGCGGAATACTCAAACAGAATATTTTCTATCTGCCCAAGAAAAACAACTGGTGGATAGCGGGTAAGACCGGTCCTTGCGGTCCCGATACCGAAATGTTTATCATTCACGATCAGGCGCCTTGCTCCGATCATTGCGATCCGTCGTGCGATTGCGGCAGATATCTTGAAATTTGGAACAACGTGTTCATGCAGTACTATCGCCACGAAGACGGCACTTACACCAAACTTGCTCAGCGCAACGTCGATACGGGTATGGGGCTTGAAAGAACGCTCTGCACGCTGAACGGCACGCCGAGCGTTTACGATACCGATCTTTTCGAAGGTGCGAAAGCGGAAATCGAAAAACTTACGGGCAAAAAGTACGGCGAAAACGAAGAAGAAACGCGCGCGTTCAGAATTATTCTCGACCACATGCGCACGGCGACCTTTATGCTCGGCGATACGCGCGGAATAGTTCCGTCCAACGTCGATCAGGGTTACATTCTGCGCCGTCTTATCCGTAGAGCGGTAAGATTTTCAAGAGTGCTCGGGCTTGAAAGCGGAAATCTTCGTCATATTGCGGCTAAGTTTGTGGAAAAATATAAAGACGTTTATCCCGAACTTAAAGAAAACGAACAGAAGATTTACAACGAACTCGATAAAGAAGAAGAAAAGTTCGGCAAGGCGCTCGAAGACGGGCTTAAAGAATTCAATAAAATCGTTACGCATATCCCCGGCAACGTAATTCCAGGCAAGACGGCGTTCAGGCTGTACGATACTTACGGCTTCCCGCTCGAGGTGACGGTCGAGCTTGCTAAAGAACACGGTTTCATTGTTGACGAAGACGGATATCATACCGCGTTTGCCGAACATCAGAAAAAATCGTCCGCAGGCGCCGAACAGAAGTTCAAAGGCGGACTTGCCGATACAGGCGAAGCGACCGCAAGACTTCATACGGCAACGCACCTTATGCATGCCGCTTTAAGAAAGGTGCTTGACCCGTCGGTCGGTCAGCGCGGTTCGAACATTACTCCCGAAAGACTGCGTTTCGACTTTAACTTCGACCGTCCTATGACGCAGGAAGAAATCGCCGAAGTGGAAAGACTTGTAAACGAAGCGATTAAAGCAGACGTTCCCGTAGTTATGGAAGAAATGAGCCTTGAAGACGCTAAAAAATCGGGCGCGATCGGTCTGTTCGAGAATAAGTACGGCGATAAAGTCAAGGTTTACACGATGGGCGAATACAGCAAAGAAATCTGCGGCGGACCGCACGCTAAACACACGGGCGAACTCGGTTCGTTCAAAATCGTTAAAGAACAGTCTTCGTCAAGCGGCGTAAGACGTATTAAAGCGGTAATCTTTCCCGCGGACGGAAACGAAAATAAACAATAAATAATTCTGCCGCGTATGCGGCAATGTTTTATGGTTTTTCCGCGTGAGTTTTTCGATTGTTTGCAGGTTCTTGCAGGCTGCGGAATTTCACACGGGCGCGATAAACAATAAATATACAAATAAAAATCGACAAGAGGTGTCATAATGGCTGAAAAAATCTTTCTTACCGAAGAAGGCAAACAGGAACTTGAGAAAAAGTTAGAGTACTTAAAAATGGTCAAACGTCCGGAAATTACCGAACGTATCAAAATCGCGCGTGAATTCGGCGACCTTTCCGAAAACGCAGAATACGACGCCGCCAAGAACGAGCAGGCTCTCATCGAAGGCGAAATCAGTGAACTCGAAGCAAAACTCAAAGTTGC
Source organism: uncultured Clostridia bacterium (assembly GCA_934292955.1). The sequence continues at coordinate 10,108 of CAKQXZ010000043.1, read as the reverse complement.
CGAAATCATTACGGTAAGTTCGAGAAGAGACGTCGCAAGCGTCGGCGCGACTATTGAATATACCGACCTTTCCGACGGCAAAAAATACAAATTCGAAATCGTCGGTACCACCGAAGCCGATTTTTATGCCGGCAGAATTTCTAACGAATGCCCCATAGGTAAAGCAGTAATGGGTAAACGCGTGGGCGACGAATGCCTTGTCGAAGCGCCTGCGGGTAACTATACCATCAGACTGGATAAGGTTTCTTACTGAGTAAATGGATAATCGGATAACAAAAACAAGGCTCGGCAATCTGCTGTCCTATGACTGGCTTAAAATTATAGCCATTATCATAGCGATCGCTTTGGTGTGGAGTCTTGCGTTTACTACGGGGGCGCCAAGGGCTTCGGTCGGGCAGACGTTCGGCTTGTTTACCTATGCGCCCGATTTCGAAAAGGCTAAGGACGAAGGCACGCTTTTATCCGAAGCGAAGTCCGACGGGGCGTTTTCGTACGATATTCTCGATTTTAACGTGCGTTCGATGCAGAAAGATTATTATGCTACGATCATGACTGCGGCGAACTCCGTTCAGGAAGGGGATATCTTCGTTACGTCAGATTTCGCCGAAACGCAAGAGAAAAATCAATCGCCGTTTCGTAGTTTTGTGGACGGATACGGCAGCGTGGTTTACGATCTCGACGCGCTGGTTTCCGACGCCAAGAGTTACGCGCTTTCTAACGGCATCGTTCAGAAAGACGGCGAATATACGGTCGACGACGCTGTGGTCGCTTCTAAGTTTGCGGAAAGGATGAAGAAAGACCCGCGTTTTCGTAATACGCAATCGCAAAAATACGCCGACGGGCTTAAGTCTGAAAAAGAGCGTATGATTTCGGTGTGGAATAACGCGGTTATTCTTGAAAACGTGCTTAAAAATCACCCCGAACTTCGCGTAAACTACAGAATGTTCGATCAGACGATTAACGCTATCGACGAAGCCGATCGCGAAAAGAGCGATTATTATAAGTACTGGCAGGAAGAAACCGAAAAGACTTATGCTATAAATCTCGGCAAACTTACGGGCGGGAAAGAAAGCATAACGTCGCTTTATTCAAGGCAAATAGAAGTCGAAGGCGAAGATCCCGTCGTTTCTGCGGACGGAGTCGTTCTTTGCGTGTTCAATTATAAAGAGTTTCAGCCCGATCTTCAGTACGAAACGCTCGGTTATATCAATTATATGATAAAAAAATACAGCGATTTTGCTGATTTGTCGAATAACGAGCTTATTAAATAATCGTTTTTTTCTGTTGTGAAGCGCAGATAATTGCAGGCGGATATGTCCGCGGATATGGGCATAAATGCGTGTTGATTATGACGGTTTTATTGGTTGTTTGCGTGTTAAGATGCCGATAATCGACTTATAGGGTTATTTTTGTCTTAAAATTTATAAGTCAAATATGTGTGCATAACGTTTTTACAAGGGGCAGGGATATGAAAAGGCGACTGTTTGAAATGCTTAATAACTATGCCGAGTCGGAATCTTCTCGCTATCATATGCCCGGGCATAAGGGGAAGGGCGACGGTATTTTGTCGTCTGTTTACCCTTATGATATAACCGAACTTTCTTTTTCGGATAATCTTGCCGAGCCGTGCGGGGTAATAGATCTTGCGGAAAAAGATATTGCCGCGCTTACGGGAGCAAAAAAAGTACGCATTTTAACGGGCGGTTCGTCTCTCGGCGTGCTGACAACGGTTTATGCCGCGGCAAAGTTTTTCAAAGGTAAAAGGAATAAAATCCTTCTTCCCGAAAGTTCGCACAAAAGCGTGTATAACGCTATAAAGATTTTAGGGCTTGAACCCGTATTCATCAACGAAAAAATAGTTGACGGATTGCCCCTGTTTAACGTTGAAGATATAGCCGAACTGTGCGATAACGGTGCTATAGGGCTGTTTTTAACGTCACCCGACTATTTCGGAAGATGCGTCGACCTTGAATATGCCAAGAAAATAACGCAAAAAAACGGGTGCTTTTTTATGGTTGACGGGGCGCACGGCGCGCATATGGCGTTTACAGATAAAAAACACTATGCGGGAACATACGCCGATATTTGGGTTGAAAGCGCGCACAAAACTCTTAAAACGCTTACGCAGGGCGCCTTGCTCGGAATAAACGATTTAAGATTATCTTATTTTGCAGAAGACGGATTATCGATTTTTTCTACTTCAAGCCCGAACTATTTAATAATGTCGTCGGTAGAAGACGGATATAAATCTTTTGCCGAAATACCCGAAAGTGTTTTTGAAAATTGCAAAAAGGCAAAATCGGTTTTTGCGGAACGTTTGTGCAAAGATTATTCGGTTATAAATTCCGACGATTTCCTTAAACTGTGCATTGACCTTAAAGGCAAAACGGATGGCGCAACGGCGGGTAAACTTCTTGAAGAAAACGGTATTTTTGCCGAACTTGCCTGCGGCAGATTTCTTATATTTATGATTTCACCTTATTTTAACGAAGAACAGGCGATTAAACTTGTAACCGCGCTTAACAATCTTCCCGTAAACGGGGAGACTGATTGCGAATGTTTTTCTGTTTTGGCACCCGAAAGAAAAATGAGTTATACCGCCGCCGCAGATTCTTGTGCGGAATGGGTAGACTTAAAGGCTGCAAACGGCAGAATAAGCGCAGGGGAAGTAGGACTGTTTCCGCCGTGTTTTCCGCTGATTACGGCGGGTGAAATGTTTGATAACGAGCTTATAGCCCGACTTTTAACGGGAAATACGTTCGGAATTAAAGACGGAAAAGTAAAAGTTGTTGTTAATGCCGCTAACGAATATTGACGAAGCGGATAAAAATGAATTTAAGGAGAGAGTATGATCGAACTATTAAAAAACACGGTTGCATATCGTATTCTTTCCGGCGATAAAAAGAAAAAATCGCTGTCGCACGCGTATCTGCTTGTGTGTCAGGACGCTCTTGCTTTGCCGGAGTATCTTAAAGCGATTGCGAAGACTATAATTTGCGAAGACGAAAGCGGCTTTTGCGACGATTGCAGAAGTTGCCGTCTTATAGAAAAGGGCATTTATACGGACGTAGCTTTTTATCCTAAAGCGGACGGCGGCAAGATTCTCACTTCGGACGTAGACGAAATGATTTCGCAGACATACGTCAAACCGTTCGAAGGCGATAAAAGGGTATTTGTTTTTTGCGGGGCGGAAAATATTCTGCCGCAAGCGCAGAACAAACTATTAAAAACTTTGGAAGAACCGCCTAAGGGCGTTTATGTGGTTTTAGGCACTTCAAACGAGAACGCGCTTTTATCTACCGTTAAATCGAGAGTTAAAAAGATTGTCGTACCGGATTTTTCGGAAGAAGAAATTCTGGGCGTGCTGAAAAAAACTTTTTCAGATAAAGACGAAGCGCAACTTCGCCGAGCGGCGACTCTTGCCGACGGAAAGGTGGGCAGCGCGATTGTTTACGCTAAAAACGGAACGGATAATTCCGACGTCGAAAAGCTTGTTACCGATATGCTCGAAAACATGACTACGAGCAAAGACGTAATCGATTATTCGGTAAAAATTGACAAAAATAATATTAAAGAATTTTTTATAACATTGAAAAAAATACTTGACCGCGCTATGCGTTACGCTAACGGTGCGGATGAGAAAAGCGGGGCTATAAGGCGGATATCGAACATTTACGGTACTGCCGCGTGCCTTGCGATTATAAATAAAATCAACGCTTTCGAACGGGCATTATACTTTAACGGCAGCGTTACCATGCTTGCCGACGGTATTTTGCTCGGCATTCTTGAGGAGAAATACAGATGGAAAAAATTGTAGGCATAAAATTCAAAAATACCGCAAAGGTTTACTACTTTGCGCCGGGCGACGAAACGTTTAAGAAAAACGACGGAGTTATAGTCGAAACCGCTCGCGGGGTGGAATACGGTATTGTTGCCATAGAGCCTAAAGAAGTGGACGAATCGGAAATCGTTCCCCCCTTAAAACCGATAATAAGAAAGGCAACCAAAGCCGATGATGAAAGGCTGAAACGAAACGAAGAAAAAGCCGTTGAAGCGATGCGCGTCTGCTCGGAGAAAATAGAAGCGCACAAACTCGATATGAAACTTGTCAGCGCGGAATATACTTTCGACGGCAGCAAACTTATTTTTAATTTCAGCGCGCCCGGTCGTATCGATTTCAGAGATCTCGTAAAAGACCTTGCGCAGGTGTTCAGAATAAGAATAGAATTGCGACAGATCGGTATCCGCGACGAAACGAGAATGCTCGGCGGATTAGGTCCGTGCGGCAGACCGTGCTGTTGCTCGAGTTGCATGAGCGATTTCAAAAAAGTTTCGGTCAAAATGGCTAAAAATCAAGGGTTGTCGCTCAATCCGTCAAAAATAAGCGGGCTGTGCGGCAGGCTGATGTGCTGTCTGGCATACGAAAACGATTATTATAAAGACATTTGCAAAAAAATGCCCAAAGTCGGTTCCGAAGTGGGTACCCCCGACGGAAAAGGTGTGGTAGTTTCGGTTAATATGCTCAAACTCGAAGTAAAAGTGAAATCAGAACTTAAAGACGGAAGCATAGTATATAAAGATTATCCGCTTTCCGACGTTAAGTTCAACAAAAACTGCAGCGGCGGATGCTGTGATAACGAAAAACTTTCTAAAGAAGAGTTGGAAGCAATCAAGGCTCTCGGCGGAGAAGATTGATAACGGAAAATGCCGGGTAAAAAATATAAAAGCCCGGCTATAAGTTGATTATCGCAATAAAATATATAAAAACATGTCGCTTACGGCGGCATTTTTTATCTCTGAAATATAAAAGAATCCGGAAGCGTGAAGTGCTTCTAAAATGTCGGATACTCTTGGGGAATTTCAAGAATATTAAATCAAACATAGAATTCGTAAATGAGCGGCCGAGAATTTTTCGGTTGTCCTTTTATTTCCGTTCATAACCTATGGACGGCGCGATTTTACTTTTATGAAGAACAAAAGCATAACATTAAAGTAGTTTAGTTTTCAGACAATGGAATCCTTATTGAAAAAATCTTATAAAAGGAAAAGTCGGAATGAGGTGAAACATAATGAAAAAATTTTTTATAAAAAAGAGTATGGCTCTAATAATTGCCATTATACTCGTTCTTGCTATTTTTGACGGCGAGTCAATGAAAATTTATAAGAGCTTTGGTAATACGAAATATAAGATGCCCATAAGCGCTCAGGCCCCCATTGTGAAAAACGAGGCGAAACCGACAACGCAAGTAGAATTAGGCGCTTATATAAGACTTGGCAGATATAACGGTAAAGAGATTATATGGAGATGTGTAAGTATTGACGATAAAGGTTCTCTTATGCTTGCCGATAACGTAATAGATAATCTTCCGTATGATGCTATGACCAATGATAACAACCGCTCTAAGTCGCACAGCCGTAATTACAGGCGTGATACATACGGATCAAACTATTGGAAAGACAGCAATATGCGTTCGTGGCTCAATTCTACAGCAGTGGCCGGTAAAGTAAAATGGCTGTGTGGCAACCCGCCGAAGGCCGGTTATGTCGAGGGAAATGCATATGACCAAAAAGTCGGTTTTTTGAATGATTTTTCCAAAGCCGAGATTGCAGCGATGAAAAATGTGACCCAGCGCTCGCTGGTATCTCATCCTGAGTATAATCACGGATTTTACGATGGTGACGGCCGCTCCGACTTGGAATTAAATTATGATATTGAGAATGTAGCCGTCAACTTCAACAGTGCGTACGGCGAAAACTCAACCGAAAAGGTCTTTCTGCTTGACGTCCGACAGGTCAATACCGTTTGGAAAAATTTCAGCAATTATTATGTCGGCAAAAATGATCAGGGGGTGGCTTGGCCATATTGGTTGAGGACGCCGGTTTCTGATTGTAACCACGATATGCGATATGTGCACAGCAACGGAACTATAAATAAAGAGTTGCCAACCCGTTCGTATATCGGAGTAAGACCTGCGTTTTATCTGGATTCAGACTATTATGTGGCAACCTCCGGCAATGGCAGTGCAAGCAATCCTTATGTGGGTTCTGCCCCTGATAAAATCGAGGACGATTATACCGTAGCCGAGCCGGAAGAAGACCCAAATCAAACGTGGGATGTAAGTACCGACCAACAAATCAGACTTACACTTGGTCCGAATTATTCAAACGATGGCAAATATGCCACACCGACTATCCCTGTCTATACTATACAAAAGACGAGAAGCGACACCGAGAATATGGTAGTTCTGATTTGTGGCGAAGGCTACACCAAGAGTCAGCAACAAAAATTTATCAACGACGTCAAAAAGGTATGGGAGGGTGCAATGCAGTACGAGCCATATCGTAGCTATGCCGACCGCTTTAACGTCTATGCTCTTTGCACGGCGTCAGAGTCCGGTTTCGGCAGTGGCGGCAGTACTTTTTTCGACGTGGTAGTAGGCTCTAACAATTCTTCTTCAATATCTACGAATATGGGCAATCCGTGGAAAAATCATATTTTTGAGAGGTGTATAGGCCCTGCGTTTATCGAGCAAATTCATGACGCTCATATCCCTGATAAAACAGATCCGGATACGTTTTATTGGGACGATGAAAAAATGTACAGACAATTTGATTATGTGCACAAATATATAAATCAATTTGCTTTGATAGTCAATACCGGTCAAAATTTTGGTGATGCATATAACAATTTGCAATATGGTTTACATTATTTCATTGTTCCGGCGGACAGTTATCGTGCGCCGCAGACATTTGCACATGAGTTTGGTCACGGCTTGATAGGGCTTGGTGATGAGTATATGCCTAGTGCCGCGCCGACAACTGATTATACATCGCTCAATGTGGCATATTCTCACAATCCTGAACAAGTAAAGTGGAAAAAATTATTAGGATTTAGAAAGACTTTTACTTGTGCTACACAAACCGGTAACACAGCTTATAATTCCAGTTGGGAATGCCTTATGCGTGACACCAACTACCGGTTCTGCGAAGTTTGTAAGTTGCAAGGTTACAAGAGATTGTCACAGCTCATAGACGGCAAAAGTCTCTATGTCGCCGACCCCGAAGTCAAAAAATACACAGACCGGTATTCTGAGCCGTCAGACTTTGCGGATACGACTTACAACGGATATTATAATTTTACAAAATATTGCAATGAAGTGCTGCTCAGCGGGCGGGATAAAAATAAATTCGGCACCGATATGGCCGGCGAAAGAATTAAACTGCGTACCATTGTCCAAAATCTTTCAGACACTACGGAACGCTACGTTACTATGAAATTATGGATAAGGCGTGCCGACGGAAGCGTTGCAACTACGACCGGTGGTCAAAGATTGGAAGCGACACAGACTTTTACTATTCCGGTTTGGAGTGAAAAGAGCAAGTTTTGGCCAAAGGGTGCTTTGAGATATGATGGTAGCGATTTCAATTCGGGGTTGGAGAATTGCGAGTTGATTTACCAAATTCCGTCTGATGCGGTGCTAAATAACGGCGACACGGTTGCATTCAAAGTGACTGACGAGAGTGGAAATATCCTTGCCGATGACAACACTGAAACCCAAACGTACGCAAACGTTAATATTGAGTATAAGTTCGAGGACGGCAGCGAAATTCCAAATGCTCCCAAAACCGTGATACCTCTTGCAGTCGGAAGCTGCCTTGATTGGCCGGCTGCCCCATCGCTTTATGGTTATAAGCTTAGTAGAGTCGAAGGTCTGAATCAGATTGTAAGCGGTAGCGGTCAAACGGTGACGTATTATTATACCGGGCAAGCCGACGCACATATTCACGAATGGAACGCTTGGGTAAGTAACGGCAACGGAACGCATACTCGAACCTGCCGGACAGACAGCTCTCACACTGAAACAGCTAATTGTTCGGGCGGAACGGCAACTTGCGAAAACAAAGCGGTTTGTGACGTCTGCGGCATGGAATACGGCGATAAACTCGGCCACGACTATGGCGAAGTAACGTATACCTGGACGAGCGACAACAAGTGCAAGGCGGAAAGAGTTTGTAAGCGCGATAATGCTCATATCGAAAGAGAAACGGTGACTGCAACAGGAACGGTAATCGCAGCGGCAACCTGTAAAGAAAAAGGCAAAATGAAATATACCGCTACTTTTGTAAATACTGCGTTTACTGTACAGGAAAAGGAAGTCGATATCGATTTTGCTCCGCACACCTTTGGGGGGTGGATAGATGAAATCCCTGCAACAACGGAAGAGTTCGGCACGAAAGGACATAAAGACTGTAAGGTTTGCGGTAGGCATTTTGACAATAACGGAAAAGAAATCACCGAACTCAGAATCGGTAAAATCGGCACGCACAACGTGGTAATAAACGGCGAAAGTAAATTCTATGCACATGGCGAAAGAGTAACCGTAACGGCAGAAGATAAAGAAGGCAAAATATTCAAAGGCTGGCGGGACGCAAGCGGAAAAATCGTCGGCACCGAAAAGAGTTATACCTTTAACGTAACGGAAGAAACAACCCTTACGGCTGTGTATGAAGATATGCCTTCGGGCGGTGGCGAAATCACCCCGCCTGCCAAAAAGGACGGACTTTCGGGCGGACAAATTGCGGGTATCGTAATCGGTTCGGTGCTGCTTGCGGGAATCGGCGGATTTGCAATCTTCCGGTTTGCAGCGAAGAAAAAGACGTTTGCAGGTCTGATCGCCGCAATCAAAGCATTATTTAACAGGAAGAAATAAGACAAACCAATGGCAGTGAATTGTTTTGAAGTACACCCAAGATCAGGATAAAAAAATTAAATAATTTATCCGGAATTGAGTTCGGTATTGCACCGGACTCACTCCTTTGGGTGCGGGATATATTCATTCGTTGTCATGATTGATTTATCCGGCTTAAAAAACTTAAAAATTAATGCCGTAATTTAACAGACGAGTTGCATAATCCTGCAATATTTCGCGCAACTGTTTGCATTAAAGCTTGAAAATTAAAAAGTTTTGTGTTATAATGCACTCGGTAGTGTTTATATAACAATACAGGAATAGTAAAAACAACTTAGAGAGATACATGACGAGAACAGATACTAATAAAATTAAAACATATACTCTCGACGGGAGATAGCCGCCTATGAATTACGTTTAGATTACAAGCGCAGAGAAAGAACTTTTCCCTTGCGCTTTTTTTGTATCATGTGGAATTCTTTAGAAATTTTATGTTTTTACGCAACGAGATAATTTTTTTGTTGTCTATATAAGTGAAAGGACGTTGCACAACGAAAAGGAACGACATGAACGATCAGGAAATAATTGCTTTGTATTGGGCAAAGAAAGAACTCGCAATATCTGCAACGGCTGAAAAATACGGGGGCTATTGTCACACCATCGCTTACAATATTTTGTATGACCATTTTGAGGCGGAAGAATGCGTCAACGATACTTATTTGGGCGCGTGGAACAGTATTCCCCCGCAAAGACCGAACAGACTGGCTGCGTTTCTCGGAAAAATCACCCGCAATCTCGCTTTGAATCGCTACAAGCGCAACCATGCCGCAAAACGCGGGGGAGGACAAGTTGAAATTGCTTTATCCGAATTGGAAAACTGCATTCCCGACGTTAAAGGCGTTGAGCAAGTTGTGGAAGACGCGTTGTTGGTGTCCGTAATAAATCGTTTTTTATACGCCCAGACAAAAACGAAACGCAATATTTTTATTCTCAGATATTGGTTCTTGTATTCGATACGGGATATTGCGGATATGTACGGCGAAAGAGAAAGCAAAGTAAAGGCGTTATTGTTTCGTATGCGCAACGAACTTAAAAAATTTCTCGAAAAGGAGGACATTTATCTATGAAACAACAAAAAGTTAAGTTCAGATGGCTTTCGACATTGGCAACTTGCCTTGTTTCGGCACTATGTATCGGTATCTCGATTCCGCTCGCCGGTTGTAATAACACTGAAGCGGAAGCCGGAACGGTGACAATGGAAATCAATCCCGGAGTTGAGTACGTTATTGCCCGTAACGGAAACGTAAAGGCGGTACGTTTTCTTAACGACGACGCCGAAAAATTGTTAGAAGAAATCGAGTTGAAAGGACAAAGTCTTAAATCCGCCCTTTCCATTACCGTTGCCGCATATAAGGCAG
>CAKQXZ010000042.1 GCA_934292955.1 uncultured Clostridia bacterium | reverse complement strand
CGTTTTATCATTTCCTCGTCCATTTCTTCCACCGTATTAAAAGGTCGGTTATCAAACCGTATCACGTTTTCGTGTCCAAAATGTAAATCGCTCGTAAAAAATATTTTCTGTTTTTCCATTAACCGTCTCCGAATATATCGTCGCAAAACGACCGTAAATTTATTTTTTCTGTATTATCTAAATCTCTGCAAGCCGCTGCTTTATCCGAATATCGCTCCTCGTATAAATACAACCGAGCCCATGTCTTTTTACTTGTACTGTCGTACTTAATCATTTCGGGAAAACCCCAAAACATCACTCCGATCTTATCTTGGCTTTCAGATTGTTCTTCTATTACATATCTGAGCTCGCAAAATTCAGGCTTAATTGCGCGGATATAATTTTCGTCATCTTGTAAAACGACCTGTTTAAAATGCGATATTCCGGCGTGCATATAATACGGGCAATGCCAAATATTGATATGTTTCCATTTATATTTGTCTACAGTCATCTCATTTTCAGCAATCAACCTTACAGGGGTTAAAAACTTTGCTTTACTATACGCAACAGTATGTTCACATTCGATATTCCCGGACTTATACTCGGTAAACGCCGCTTGCAAACCGTCAATATCGCTTTCAATGGAATTGTTATTTTTTTTGCCGTTATAAGGTCTTCAACTTCTTCAATCGTTCCATAATAATCTGTGCCGCTGGAACAAAAACTCGGTATAGCACAATCCGTTAGAGTAATTTTATAAAACTGCTTATTTTTCATCTTTAATTTTCTCGAACTATTCTTTTAAAAACAGCGTATTTTTCGGATTTGCACAAAAATACAAAAAATCAACGGTAACTTCTTGGTTTTCTCGTTGTTGTTTCTACGAAATCTCCAAACATAGCCATTGCCCGGTCACCAAATTTATTTCCGGCATCAAGCAAAACTTGAGTTTCTGGAGGGCTTATTTTTTCTTCGGGTTTATGCTTGTCCAACCACAACATTTTCGGACATTGCATTCCCCTTATATAATCAGTTTTTGTTATTCCCATTTCAGCCCCTAAAAAATTTTTATCCTAAAATCCATACTTTATTTTCGGCATCTTTCCACACCTCACCATTAGAATGATACGCATCAATTTCTCCTGTTTCAAGATCCACATTAAATGCATTAAAAGATAAAGAAGATAAGTTCACAAAATCAAGGACGTAAGCCCTGTTAGTCCGTAAACATACAAGCAGTTTTCCTGTTTGCTGTATGGTTTGCAATAATTCTTTTAATGTTTTTCCACCACTAATTTCAACAATTTGTTTTTCTTCTTCATAAAAAACTCTCTTTACTTTCCATATCGGCTTATCTGCATCCCATACGTTGTAGTAATCTGAATAGTAATAAGATCCATCATAGTTCCTATTAGAATATTTACCAACTATATTTCCATAGGGATGATGATCGGAACGATACATTTCTCCATTCTTTCCATTAATCACCATTTCCTTTCCATTGCATAAATTTTGAACTATCATGCCAGAATAATTTCTATTCCATAACTCAAATATTGTTTTGCCATCTTTGACTGATGTTATTTGTTCTTGTGACAGTTTTTTTATGGCTTTTTCTATAAAAAAATCATTCGGTTCTTCTTTTGCTTTTTTAACAAACTCGTTAATAGTCAACCAGCATCGGCTATCCGTATAAAAAATTTTAAAATCATCATAGGATTTACTTACTTTCTCCAAACAGGCTGCTTCATCAATGTTTTCTTCCTCATCGGAAGATTGAAAAAATAGTATGGCTTTTTCCTTTTCCAGTTCAAGTTCTCTAAATAATTTTTTTACATAAGTCCAATGATAACAGTTATCCTTCCACTCATCTAATCGTATTCTCCCATTGTTATACTCTTCGATTAAATCAAATATCCAAATTACTTTATATCCGCATTTTGTATAGAATTCATTTCTATCTCTAAACTCTTCGATAGAAATATTACTGTGTTGGAACTCTATAACGATATCCCCAACTAATACGTCGGCTATATGCTTTTTCCCCTCAAACTCTAAAACTTTTTCATATGACTCATCGGAAAATCTCTTTTGCCATTGAATATGCCAGTCTGTTTTGTCATAATGCCATTTATCCGAGCAAGGAACGTAATTTTTCTTATTCGCTCCCTTTGGCCCAATATGTGAAAAATGATGCTCCCGTATTTCGCCTCGCTTTTGTATTAAAGCCTGTTTACAGATAGGACAATAATAGGTCTTACCTTCTTCCGCCGCGTCAATTGTAACACTAACTCCAAAACCATCTATAGCCTTTAACATTTTTATCCCCCAAAAAATATTATATTTAAACGTTTCCTTTTGATCTATATTCTTTATACATTTTTACTAAAGAGTCTATATGCTCTTGTATTTCATCCAATACAAAATCAGGTGAAACAACCTTAAGTTTATTTCCAAAAGAATAACACCAACCTAAAAATGTAGGGCTAACCTGCACCTCGGCTTTAAAAGTAACCGTATTGCCGTTCAGCGGTTCCAACGCAATGTTATCACCGAATACGTCGAATATCACGTCCAGAAGACACTTATCGGCTTGAAATTCGACTTCCTGCGTTTCGCCCTGAAACATTCCGAAAATAGTCTTTTTATGATGTTTTAGGTCTATCGGTTCACCATTGTAGATGTCCCGGCTTTGATTTTCAACCATCTCCACCATATCCATACGGTCTATTCGGTAATGAACAACGCCCGGGTGTTTCGCATAATAAGCTATTAAATAGTAATTATCATCATCGAATATCGTTGCCATTGGATTCACAAAATATCTTTTGCGTTCTTTCCGATAAACTCGCTCATGTTTTTCATTAAAATCAAAATATTCAAATGAAACTTTTTTATTATTTTCGATTGCCGCATTTATTTCGCTTATTGAGTAAAAAATATTTTCGTTTGTGCTTTTCGTCGTATTAAATCTTACGATATTGCTCTGCAAAAGTTCTGCGCGATGGCTACCGCCAAGATCGGCAATTTTATCTAAAAGAATTTCAGTTTTACTCGGAGTGATAAAACTCGACGCCTGAACCGCATCCATCAATATACGCAACTCGGGAACGTCGAAACTCCTGTCTGCGACGCAATAACAATTCGACTTACCCGGGGATTTTTCGCATAAAACTTCGTATCCGAAACTATTCAAAACTTCTATATCTTTATATAAAGTCCGACGATCGCAAACAATTCCCATTTTATCAAGCTTATCAATCAATTCAGACGTACCGATATAATGATCCTCATCTGAATCCTGCCGTAAAATTTCAAGCAGTTTTATGAGTTTAATTTTATAAGCATTCTCTTGGCGCATCTATTTTTACCTATACCTCTCCCGAGTTTATACCTATAGTATAACATATTTAATAACATTTGTAAAGAACAAGGTGTACAAGATTGCGGACACCTATATGTATAAAATAAGCGCAGCCGAGTCGGTGCGCTTCAAATAACACTTACCACCCAAAGTGAAGAAATTTAACTCAAAAAAATTTTTTTGGGATAGCCCTAAAATGTAGGGCAAACCTCCTTAAAAAAGTCAAAAAATATGGATGTCGTAAGTTCAAACCTTGATTTTTCAAAAAAACGCCAAAAATCAGCAATGAAAACGGCATGGTCAACTTACATATTTTAACCTTAGAAAAATCCTCAAAAACGCTAAAAAACATATAAAAAGAGCCAAAAACAAACGTTTTTGGCTCTTTTTTGACCGGATCAGTAATTTCGGTCAACGTAGATGGCTTTCTAATACGAAATAGCTACACTTCTATTCCAATCATAGTTTTTCAATCTTAAACGCTTCATGCCTTTTGACTACTATTTTATCAAATCCTAATTTTTATACATCTATGGGATATTTTTATATCAATGCACAAGCAAAAAAATGTTTTCATCTTCGTAACGGGCTTCTACATCCTTTGTCCCGCCGCCAACCGACGTGACATAAGTAAGATATTCCGGCGTAGACTTACGTATTGATATTTGATTATTTTTAGTCGCCATCAGATTATACATATTTCGCTCCTTTAAATGATTCTTTTCTTCTTTAGGTTTCATCAAAAATCATAATTAACTTTAGTTAGAATTGTTTTCAGTGCTTTGATTACTTCCATTATCGCCTATTTTTTTACGCCACAAAACAAGCCCCTGTATTGCCCTATATAAGGTATATACGCCTATTATCACATAAGTAATGTTACTTATGTTTGATATCGAAATAACAATCCACATTACAAGATTTACTAAGTTATTAAGGCAGTTAAATATTTGCGATTCAACGAATCGTAACATTGAAAGCAAAGTGCATGTTGTTCCAGTAGCAACGATAAAAGAATCGAAGAATATATTACTTCCGCCACATTTCCAATTGTATATAAACGCGATAAAATAAATTACAATTACAACAAAGCAACAAACAATCCAATACAATAAATTCATCTTACGTAAATTTGCATTTTTACTCTTTGCATTTTTGTTCCACATTATAAAGGTAATAAATTGAAGTATCGCACCAAAAACAATGATATAGATCACACTTGCATATAGTCTTTCAATCGCATAGCCAATCGCATACAAGACAGAATTTAAACTTCCCAGTAAAAAACCATATCTATTTGCTTTTGCAATAAATGCGGTTACAATAAGCGAAATAAGCGCAGGGAGCATTTTTATAATCATTTGTTTTGCCATAACTCCCGACACTAAAATACACACGGAGCATATTACAATAAGTATATAATCAACCAATAATCCTTTTTTTGTTTTTTTCATATCTAATCTCGTTTTTTATATTTATTCTTATAATAATATTATTAGATTTAGTCTAAGGTCTTTTATTCTATGGAAAACGCGTACAGTTTTGCATCTTTCATTGCAAATTCCAAATGAACGATACGCCCTACAAAATTCGTGAGCGTATTATCAAAATGTCCAGCACCGATATGCTCCATAATCTTGCCGCGCCCGTCATTTGCATCCACTTCTGCATCCAACATTTGCTTTCTTGTCTTTGCGGTTTGTCGGCAAAATTTACCATATCGGGAATTTTATCATTGTGCATCAAAACAAAACATTTAAATTCGTTTGCAAACGAAAAAATTCTATCACCGTATTCGTTTATATCGTATTCGTGCATTACGCTATGTATCTTGATGCCAAGAACTTTTCTGCCGTTTATTTTTTCTTTTATCTGAGAAAACAACTTGTCTTGTCTCGGATCCAATACAAGCCATTGATAAACTCTGTCGTCTTGTAGAGATTGCTTATAAAGAAGTTCGTTGCTCTCGTATATTTTCGTCAGTCCCATGTAATGCGAAATAATACGAAAAACCACCCGCCACAATGCCGAACTTTGCATAATCCGCCGTAACAAATTCAAAGCTTCGTTTATGTATTTCCGTTTCGGGATAATCGTTTTTAAGCCCGCAATTACAATGCGTATGTAAATCTATAATCTTCATAATTCAAAAATCGTTTCAACAATCTTTATTGCCGTGTAATAGTGAAATTGTCTTATAGGGTGATTGTAATAGTTCGCTAAAAGGTCGGTAGTGTCAACTCCGCCCTCTTGCATTTTCTTCCACGCGGAATACACGTCGCAGAATTTTACTCCGCATTTTAAAGCCGTTTCTTTTGCTTTTTCATAATAGAAATCCAAATCTCCGCAATTCTGTATCTCCGCAAAATAAGCGGCGAGATCTTGCTCCCGTTTCTCTTTTAATTGCGGGCTAACTTTCGTATTCATTATATTCTGAAAAACGAAAACACACTCTGCCCCGAGCGCCTTTACTTTCGCAAAAATACTCTCTAATGCGTCGGTATAGTTTTTGACCTTACCTCTGCCCTGACAACCGTCGTTAAGTCCAAAACTTACTACGGCTAAATCCGGATTAAAAGGCGCAATATCCCTTTCAAAACGGTTGCTTCCGTTAGGCGCACTATCTCCGCTTATACCACTGTTTATAACGTTTATCTGAACAGAGGGATAAAGAATATTCAGTATCTCTTTTACCCTTGTCGGATAGCCGCTTTTTGCGTCGAATACAGTTTGAATCGTGTTGTTTTCGTCAAAGTAGCACTCGAAACAACCTTGCGTTACGCTGTCGCCCAAAAAGGCGATAGTTACGGGCTTTGCGCCGTAAATATCTTTGTTCTTTAAGTCTAATTTTCTGATCAAGTCCATTTGTCTCACCTAAAAATTACATCTTCCATTTGATATAATAAATACCTGCGTTTTTCATCCCTTCACGAATCATGTAATATACGGTTAAAAACGTTCCGTCATTTAATTCTACCGTCGTAGGATAACCGCGGTCTGCATTTTTAGCGTCGTCT
Source organism: uncultured Clostridia bacterium (assembly GCA_934292955.1). The sequence goes on along the minus strand of CAKQXZ010000042.1, from coordinate 10,609 downwards.
TTTATAATTATCTGTTCCGACCATGTTTCGCCCTCGTCTTTGCTTATTCTTGCCCTCAGTCCCATATCGTCGAACCTATATCCATATGTAGATAGCAAGTCTCCGTTTTTGAGTAGAGTAAGATGAGGCGGAAAACCTTTTTCTATTACAAATTTCAATTCGCTGAACGTCTTTCCTCCGTCGTCGGAATACGTTTGGTAAATACCGTGCTTGTCCTTACCGTTATATCTTATCTGAACGAGTATTCGCCCACTTTTTAAAACGATAGGGTGCGCTTCGCTCATACACGCATATCCCGGAATTTCCCCTTCTACAACCTTGGATTTTATTTCCCACTTTTTGCCGTCCGCGCTCGTGAGCATATAAAAGCCCTTATCAAAAACATCAAATTCGCCGTATTTCGTCTTATCCTGCAAAGACTTACCGACAAATATCAATTCTCCGTTTACCCCTACGCAAGGTCCGTGCGGAGCATGTATCGGTAAAATTCCGAAATCTTCAAACGTCTCTCCGTTATCATAACTTATAACGTGCGTTCCGCCGAGATATTTATCGCAAATTTCGTTTTTATCATATTTGCTAAAAAGATATTCGTAATAACTGTCGTTTACCGCAGATAATTCCGGCTTCATATCTTTTATTAAACGTGTTTGCAATTCGGGCGTGTTGGTAAAACTCGACACGAAAATTTTATCTCTGTTTTTACCGAAAACGCATATTCCGCCGTCACGGTCGTCTAAAACTGTATTTATTACCGTCTTAGGTTTCGTCCACGTCTTTGCGCCGTCTTTCGATACCGTCAGATACACCCTGCCGAAAGGACAAACGTGCCATAACCTATTTCCCGAAAATACGACCGCTATGCTTCCGTCTTTTAATAATGTACATGTCGGCCAAGCCGAATAGCCGAACGGCTCTTGATTTTCATAAACCGTTCCGTTTTCTATTACTTTGACTTTCATTTCTATCACCTGTTGTATTTATTGTAGTTGCGTAATAATATTTCGTTTGAAATCGCTTTTTCGTCTTTTGTTTCGCCTATATACCCTGAATCCATTTTATGAAACTCTGCTATTTCTTTCGGTAAACCGTATCTTGCGGCATATATCGCTTCGGAAAAATCTTCACGGGCATTTCCTCCGCCATAATTAGAGAGCAGAATTATATCGAAATCGTCTTCCGCAAGTTGAACGTGCAGCGTTCTGAATCCCGAATGCCCGCCGTTATGCTGTATGCGCTTTTTGTCGTGCCAATCGAACACCATACAGCCCATTCCGAACGCTCCGCTTACTCCGAACGGACTTAAAACGGTATTCCACGTTGATTCTTTTAAGATAAGTCTATTTTTTATTGCGATATTCAATTTGTACAAATCGTCTGCCGTACCGACTATATCTCCCGCTCCGAACATCCAACGAGTTGACTTTTCTACCGGATAAAAATTCTTTCCGTCATATTCATATCCATGAACTCTATTCGGTATTTCAAACCCAACCTTATCGACAATAGCGGTTTTCATTTCAAGCGGATCGAATATCTCTTTTCTCATATATTCGGAATATTCTATCCCAGAAACATTCTCTATAATGAGCGCAGCGCAGATAAAATTTATGTTCTGATACTTGAATTCTTTGCCCGGCGCAATTCCCTTTGTAATTTCTTTTAATCTGAGCAGTTCTTTTCTTATAGGCAATTCGTCATCATAATATTTTTCTTTATATAACGGCGTTTGCTCGAAATCCGGTAAACCACTCGTGTGATGAAGAAGGTGCCTTAAAGTTAAATTACGGTCAAAACCGCTCATTTCGGGAAGGTAAACCGACGGATGATTATCAATATCGACAAGTCCTTTATCGCAAAGTTTCATTAGCCCCAATACGCAAAACGGCTTCGATATAGAATAATAAGTAAACATGGAATTCTTATCGAAAGGGACTTTTTCAACGTAATCGGAATAGCCGACGTTTCTTTCATATATTATCTTATCCCTCTCCGTTACTCGTAAGACACCGGAGAAAGGAAACACTTTTGAGTATCCGTCGATATACTTATCTAAAAATTTAACGTTTATCATATAATCTCTGATTAAATCAGAATTTTACGCTTTCGTAAACTCCTTTTATCTTCGCCTTGTCATCAACGGTCAGCGGAGAAAACGGCTCTCTCGAAACGGGTTGAATATCTAATCCCTGTAAACTCATAACGTATTTCGTCGCGGCAATAACGTTATTGCCGACAGAAATCACGCATTCGGTAATAGTATTCAACTTATGGATAATGTCAAGCGCCTCTTTGTTTTTACCTTGTTTAAAAAGTGCTCTTGCTTGAATATATTTATCCGCATAATAATTATAGGTCGTGCCTATCGCGCCGTGCGAACCTACCGCCGCCCCTGCCAAAAACGCTTCGTCTGCACCGGTATATAACTTCTTATTCGGATAGTCCGCAATAAGTCTTTCAAGAAAATAAAAATTATAGCCCGTATATTTAACCGCGGTTATCTTTTCGTCTTTCAGTAGTTCTCTCATTTCGTCTAACGAATAAGTGCGTGCCTGCGCCGCATTATAGATCATTAAATTGAGTTCGGTTGCATGCGCTATTTTATGAAAGTATTCTTTTATCTGCCCAAAAGTATAACCGAAATAATACGGAGCAACTGCGGAAAGCATACTTGCGCCCGCTTTTTCTGCGTGTTTGGCAAGTTCTATCGCTTCCGCAGTCGATTGCGAGCCTATGTGCGCGATGACTTCTTTATCTTCGGCATTCGCAATAATAACTTCTAGGCAACGCTTCCGCTCTTCCGTCGTCAGAAGATTGAACTCGCTTGAACCTCCGCATGCGTAGATACCGTCCGCGCCCTTTTCGAGAACAAATTTTGTGGCATTCGCCAAAACCTCATAATCAACTTCTCTGTTTTTCTTAAACGGCGTAACTAACGGCACATAAATACCGGTTTTCATATAATACCCTCCAAAAATAATTTCTATTTTTATATGCTTAATAATATCATTGAGGTTATCCCTATAATTACGCATGGATCATCAACGACGAAAAGCCTCTGCGATTATCTTGAAAGTATTCGTCAAGAAAAAGTAATAATATATTTTTCCATTCATCCAAATCAAGAACTATTGACATATATATACTCGTTTTTGCTTTATCTCTGAACTCTGCCCGAAGCGTCGCCGTTTGCTAAAGTTTCGACCTCTTTGAGTGAAACCAAGTTGTAATCGCCCTCTATGCTATGTTTCAAACAACTTGCCGCGACTGCAAATTCAATTGCCTATAACCGTTTACGAGTTCGCCGCCCACGCCGCAGGCAAACACTCATGAATTTATCCATTCTTTTATGGTAGTAAGGTTTACTCCGCAAAAATACGGAACGGCGTATCTGTTGCATATCTTCGCAACACCTTCGTTGAACGACGGGCTAACTATAAACTTTGCGCCCGAAAGCATCGCTATCCTTGCCGTTTCGCTGTCTAAAACCGTTCCCGCGCCGATAATTACGCTTTCGCCGTATTTCTTACTCGATCTCTCAAACATAGTATGGGCGTAAGGAATTGGTAAACGTCATTTCTATAACGTTTATACCGCCTTCTTTTAAAGCGTCGAAACACTTCTCCGCCTTTTCAGCATCATCAACTCTTACAATTGCGACTATTTCGTTTTCACCGATTTTCTTTAACGTTTCGTATTTTTTTAGTCGTGCCACCGTTTACCGTAACGGTGTACTCGATATCTTCGTAATTAGGAGTTGCCGTCACGTCGTTTGCAGGCATATTGAAAGTAATTTCTTCTTTAGTTGTATCAATACCGCTTATTCCTTCAATCGTCCAACCCGTAAATCTTTTTCCTGTTGCAGTTGGGTTTGGCCTTATTGTTACTCGAATTCCCTCGGCATATTTACCGCCACCATATCCGTTATTCACGGTAAGATTGTACTCGGTTACTGCGGTTTCACGAAGTGTCAACCTAACAGTAACATTATAAATCTCCTCGTATTATATTTGAACTCAATTGAGTTCCATCATTAAGTTTTTCTGTTACGAAAAACGCCGTTATATCTTTTCCCTTTTCAATCGTTGCGCCGTTTGAAAGGAGCGTTTCCGTCCACTCCTGCGTTTCGGTTGCAACGACGTCGTCTTTTGTATAATAAAGCTTTAATTCCGACTTTTCGTCAAACGCCTTAACGGTCAATTTACCGTCTTTAAACGTAACGCTCGGCTTTGGAACGTCTTTCCCGTCCGCTATCCTCTTAAAAAATTCAACGCTTTCCGGTTGCTCGAAACCTATGAAATTTCCGTGCGGAAAATTCTTTCTCAGCCCGAAATATACGGGCGCTTTTATGCTCTCGGCGGTCTTTCTTCTCCCTTCCATTTTAAACGCTATATCGTCCGCCCCCGCAGTGAAAAACACGGGGCGTTTTATATCATTTAAATAGTTCTGCGGATCTATATTGTCATTCCAAATTTCTCTGTCGCTTTCCGAAAGATTTTCAAGCCTTTTTTTCCCCCATTCGCTTTCGGAGACGTACGCCGAAGAATAGATTACGGACGAAGCCTTTATCCTGTCGTCAACGGCAGATAACATCAGTTGCAAAAATCCGCCCCAAGAAAGACCGCAAGAAAAGATATTGTCTTTATCCACGCAATCGAGCGAAAGCAAAACGTCTATCGCCCTCATTGCCGACAAAACCGAGAAATACGCCCAGTTGTTTTCATCGTGTAAGTCCTCTATCGCTCCATAGCCTGCGTTTCCGCCGTCAGGGTTTTCTCTTTGTCTGTCATTTATGCTGTAAGCGTATTTGCCGTTGAAATCCGGACATATTGTTACGAAACCTCTATCCGCCCAGAGCCTAGCCATTTCGTAAAACGCTCCGCCGTTGCCGCCGTGTATAAGTAATACTGCCGGATAACCATTCGCCGGTTTTTCTGTCTTTGGATAACCGATAAAAGCAAATACCTTTTTTTGAGCCGAAACAGTAGGCACGTCGTAAAATACGGCTCGCATGCCGCTATACATTTCTCCCCACCATTTATCTTCGGTAGTTACAGAAGAAATGCCTTTTCTGTTCTCGGAAATATATTCCGTAAGTGTCTTCATCTTTCAGCCTCTCCAATTTGGATCGAATTCGGAAATATCGCTGCCGTTTATATTTGTAAGGCGGAATGTCCTTTGACTTATTTTATACGATCCGTCAAGTATCCTTTGCTTATCGCCGCACGTCTTTATCCCTTGTATCCTCGCACAGAATTTTGCTTGGTGGTTAGCGTTCCATGAAATAAACTTTTCCACGCCTATTTCATACAGTTTTTTTGACAGTTCACATTGATAAGAATAACTTCTATTTTCCCAACCGAGCGCCGCATAAAACTCTCCGCCGTATTTCTTCTGAATATCCAGAAATTCCTTTGCGCCATCTACAATAATATCCACATCGTCGGCGAAGTTACGAATTATTGTGTAGCCGCATTTCTTCTTTGCCGAATACTTATTCAAGTCTATCAATCCGTCTTCCGCAATGCAATCTTCGATCGTTTCATAATGTCCCATAATTCCTTGAGAAACACTGTCTATAAGTTTTTCTTTTAAAAGCGTTTCGACATCGCACCCAAATTCTTTAGATATAGCGGCGCTGTAAAGCGTAACGATATTGATCTTATATCTTTCATGCCCCACTTTATCCGCCTTTTCTTTTAAAGCCACAGAAAGTTCTCTGACAAATTCCGTAATAAAACTGCAATGAATTTCTTGCAGCCTCTCATCTTTGCGAGGAAGCCTTCTCGCATCGATGCAAAAACGCTTTTTCACCTCGTCTAAAACCGGCTTTTCAAACGAAACAAAAAGTCCTCTGTGGAAATACAGGCTTACACCGTCCCACTCGTCTGGAAGGGTTTTTAGGATATTATCTACCATCATTTTCCTGACTTCGGGATATGCGTATGACAGAACGTTTATAGGTTTAGCATCCCTTGTCATACAACGAAAATCGGAATAAGTTTCCCATGCTCCATCGTTTGCGTAAGAAGGATCATACGGCACAGTAAAATCTCCCATTTCGATACGGTACCCGCCGTAAATCTTCATATTCATTTTGTGCGCGGTTTCAGAAAAAAGCCTTTTCAGTTCCACTTGTCTGTCAATAAATTTTGATAGCCTTTGTTGAGATTTTCCAAAATTTTTCCACGGTGTCTTATCGGTATTATATGTTCCGGAATACATCTCTAAGAAACATTCATGATCTATTATTTCACCATTGCCGTGTTCGAGCATTTTCATTCTGCCGAGATAATCTTCGGCGGTTTTATAATCCATTTCGGAAGTATAATCCTGATCGAAGTGATACAAAATGCGTTTTTCTGAGCCGCTTTTAAGATATTCTGCAACCTCGCTGTTGGACATCTCTTCTATGCGAACGTAAAGCACCACCGAAACGCCGCCGACATCAAGCAATGCCGGTTTTTCAAATACCAACTTTTTGCCAGTAAGGTCTGTTGCCTTAAAGAAACTTTCCTCGCCGAAATTATATCCGCCCCAATTCCATACATCGTTGTAATATTCGATATTCGTCGGGGCAATAACCGTTTTTCCGTCCTCTCCGGGAATCGAAACACCTACCGCCGATCTTCCGCCAAGACCGCCTAACGCAATATAAATTCTGTGCCAACCTTTTGCTTCAAGGTCTAGTTCAATAGCAGGCGGATCTATACATTCTCCGGCGACCAAAGCGATTCCTGCCTTGCCTTCCGATTCATAATACATCCCTTGCCATTTGCCTTCTTCCTGATACTTGTCGGATAATGGAACAGAAACGAGTTCTTTAAGATTGTAAAATGTTTTATTCATATTTTTCCTCAAAAATATTTTTACCGCAGTTAACAGCGTTACCTTTGTAAATCGCTTCTACACCTTGCGGTATATCAATTGTGATAATTATTTTTTTATTATATCTTTGCCAATTAATTGAAATTGAACCAAAATCGGTTTCTATACTGCCTTTGCAAAAATCCAATTCTTTTACAAATGTCGGAGAAACAGTAACATGCTTATATCCGTCATTAGTTTTAATGCCTACTAAATGCTTAAATAGCCACGCAAGAACATTGGAATACATTTGATGATTTCTCGAATCGGTAAACCCGCTGTCTTTCCACGTTTCCCAAAGCGTTGTTGCACCTTTACGTATCCATTCTGCAATACTCGGCTCTCCAATTGCCGTGACTACCTTGTATGCATATTCTTCCTCGCCATTGTCTGATAAAGCGTCATGGATATATTGGATACCGAACATACCGACGTTCAAGTGTCCGTTTTCATTGTCTATACTTCTCTTTAATTGTTTAATGAGTTTGGTTTTATCTCCTATGCCAAGGCATATCAAAGCCGCAGGCGCCGTCTGTCCGTCGAGAACGCAACTCCCATCTTTACCGATAAATTTCTTTAATTGTTCTTCGGCATAATTTATTTCCTTATCATAAAAGACATTTGGTTCTTCACCTGATAGATTTATAGCAAGATTGATGATACGACAAAACTTTACCGTATAAAAATATTTTATAAATTCTTTATCAATATTGTGGTTTGTAAAGCCATCCCAATCGCAAAGCCAATACTCCGTATTGTTTTTTTTGCTAATAAAGAAATCATAGTATTTCTTAAAATACGATAAGCAACTTATAAGACACGATTTATCTCCTGTATATTGAAATATCCTATACGGGATTTCAAAAAAAGCACCGTCAGCAACGGGACCGTGATTATAACCGTAACCGTGCGTCGGTACGATCGCCGGCAAAGCCCCGCACTCAGTCATACAGCTCTTAAAATCTTCTATCCATTTTTCATAGAAACTCTTTATATCAAAATTGATCAATGTCTGTTCGGCAGAAGCCTGCGCATCGTTAGTCCAACCGAATTTTTCACGAGTAGGACAATCGGTAAGAGCGTAACACATATTTGAATACGTTGACCTTATGCCGGCATTGTATATTTTATTTAAAAGTTCGTCAGAGCAATAAAAATCCGAAATCTTTTTGACATCATTGTGGACGAATATCGCTTTTATTTCATCTTTTTGCGGTATTTTAGTTAGCCCCTCCACTAAAGCATACCTAAAACCGTGATAAGTAAATTTTGGAGACCAATGATACGGCTTTTTACCACAGATATATCTGTCCGTCTGAAAATCCACGGAAGGATACAACCTGTTCAAACCGTTGAGTTTTAACGAATAATCTTCGTTTATCTCTTCAGCATGGCTGATTTTTATCTCCGTCCCCTCTTTCTCTTCGAAGAATATTCTCACATATCCCGAAATATTTACCCCGAAATCGAGGACGTAGCCCTTTTCTGTTTTATAACATGATACAAAGTCATATTCTTCACACTCTCTTACAGGCTCACACTTACACTCTTTTAGTAAAGGCTTAAAAGTGTCGTCAACAACAGTTTTATGCCACTTTGAATCGTCAAAATCAACGTTTTTCCAATTCTCGTCGTATAGTCTCGCGTCAAAAGTTTCTCCGCTTCGAAGTTGGTTATTTATTACAAAAGATTTTTCAGCACATTTCCAACTGTCATCGCTTTTTAAAACGTTTTTACCATTTATTTCCAAAGACAAAGCAAACTTCGGATTATCTCTCCAATTTGCCTTATTATTACCCCAATGAGAATCAAAGTTTTCATTGAAAAAACCACAACCCAAAATAACGGCGATAACGTTTTCGCCTTTTTGTAACAACGCGCTCACATCATAGACGTTATACCAACACAATTTATCGTATCTGCTTACGGGAGCTGTAAAAAGATCCGCCGATACTTCTTTTCCGTTTATATAATAGTACCCATATCCTAATCCGCATACTTTTAATATAGCGTTTTTCGTGTCGTCTATATAAAAAGTTTTTCTGAATAAAGGAGCGGACACGTCTCTGATATAGTTTTTGTCAAACGTATCACTTGCTTTAATAAATACAGGTTTCATTTTTACGCTACCGTTATCCATTTTATCTCATAGGGTTTAAGCTCGAGCGTTTGCGCATTTCCGTCTATATCGTAAAATACGGTCGTTTGCTTTTTATCCGTATTGTTTGTTACCGCGAATCTGTCACCGTAGAAATGCGCCTCGGTAAGCGGATTTTCGCAATACGACTTCTCGTCCAGATTTTCTTTATTTCCCGTCCAGAGTATCGCTCTGTATAATAGTTTAGCATTTTCCGCGGAATACGGGAGTCCCGTTATATAAAAACTTCTGCCCTTGCCGTAAACGCTTGTCGCCATCTTCACTTCGCCCACGTTTACTTTACGGATAAATCTGTCCGAAAACGCTATATCTATAACGTTCGTGCCGTCAAGCGCAAATATATTCTTTTTATCTTCGCCGTAGTCAACGGGGAATTTTATTCCCTTCGTTATAAAGTGTTCGGAGTGCTTTTCTATGTTGTACTTGTCTTCGCCGAGAGATATGCCGCACTCTTTATCCACGCCCAAAACGTCCGAAAGTTGGAAGAACTTGCCGTTATACTGAACTGCCGTAGGCTCACCTACGCCTATAAAGCCGCCGCCGTTATATACAAATTTGCGAATTTCCGTCACAACTTTTTCGTCAAGCCAATTTTCTCCGCCGCTCCAAGCCGTTCCCGCGTCGCCGGCGTTTATAACTACGTCGTAGTCTTTAAGTTTACCGTTCTTTACATCATCGAAGTTTATGAAACTAACCTCTACCGGAAGTCCGGAGAGCGCCTCGTAAATACCTTGATACGAATAACTCTGTTGATACCAAAGTTCGTGCGCCGTCATATTGCACATCCAACTTCTTATCTTGCCCCAACTGTTAAGCACGGCAACTTTCGCAAAATTCCTCGGCGTTTGAGTTTTGACCGTATCGTATATATATCTGAACTCGTCGCAAATTTCAGCCGCTCTGTTTATGAATTTCGGAAATTTTGCCGCAAGCGACAAATATCCCCCGAAACCTATACGATCGAGCGGATTTCTCATCATCGCTCGCCTCGCCGTTATCCAATTTCTATTGAGCTCGGCTACGGCGTTATCCTCGTTTCCCTCGAAGAACGTATCGGGAAAGAAATACGGTAAAAACCTGCCCTCTTTATATCTCACGCCTTCTACATCCGAAAGCATACGCACCGTTACTCCGCCTCCTACGCTACCAACTAATGCGTCAAGGTTCAACTCTTTGAAATGCTCCCCGAAAATTTCCGTTCCTATCCAACTATCGCCGAGAAACATCATTGCTTCTTTGCCGTAAGAATGGACTATGTCTGTAAGCATTCTAACGGTTTTGGCAACATATTTCTGCGTAAAGTCCATATAGTCTTTATATTTTTCCGTTAAGACTACCGAATTAGAATGATAACTCCCGCCGTCGACGATATCTTCCGACTTAATCTCATAGCCGTACTCACGATAAAACTCATCGAACGCACGAGGACTTGCCGTCATAGGATAACCGAACCAATCGACGTGCTTTTCCTTGTTTTCTTCATTGAAAACAAGGAAAAAATGATATAAAAAAGTCGTAAAACGCACGACATTTACATTTTTATTATTGTTGCACCATTTTTTAAGATTTCCTTTTATATGCTCG
>CAKQXZ010000041.1 GCA_934292955.1 uncultured Clostridia bacterium | reverse complement strand
CTCCATAACTTTGTGTTTCTCTATATTCCAATTATTAGTTATGTAGTTATACATTTGGGTGGAATCCCAGAGATTTTTGGCAAAGAAATTTACCGTGTATTCGTGAAACGGAATAGCGTTTTCAATTATTACTTTGCCTTCCGAGTATTTCCAAGCAAAAACTTCCTCGCCCGTTGTTCTATCGTATACTTGCCAATACTTTTTCGGATTTTCTTCGTTTATTCCGAGTTGCTCGTGCGAATAGCCTTTAAGTAAATCTATCGTGAGTAAGTTATTCGTCGCAATATATCTATCAGTCATAAGAAGAACGCTTTGAAGTTCATCTGTATGTTTATCCGCCCAAGCATTATCGCCACGAACAACGAAATAAGTATTGTATACTTTCTCCGCAAGTTCGAGCGCATTTGCGGGAAGTTTAGTTCCGTCGCAATCTCTGACCGCGTCCGCGCCCCAAAGCGCCGCTATCTTTTTCGTGCCTTCTACGAAACTTTCGTCCGTAGGTATGGTTATTCTGCCTTTACCCATTTTTATTTCCTTTTGCAAATATATAGTTTATCTCCTGCCTTATAGCATCTTTTTTTTCACTTTTTATCTTAATAAGTCTATGATTGCCTTTACCTTTTTTAAACGTCGTCTTTCCATACTTGCCGACATTAATACTGCCATACTCTGAGACCTCGAAACAGTCGGCGTAAAGTCCTGACGCATACATCACAGCAATCAAATCCCATGACGGACACTCCCTGCCCTTTCCGTGTGCAAGATAAGCCTTGTAAACGGGATTATCAAATTGACCAACAAGACCTTCACCTGTCAAAATATCATTGCCCTGAAAATAGTCTATTACGTCGATATATAAGTTTTTATCCGCAAAAACCTGCTGAGACGACTTTAAATCCATTATAATGTTAAATTCGCCGTTCCAAAGCGTTTCGCCGTCGTCGAAATATTCTCCTTGTTGACTAAAATTTCCGCACATTAAGACAAATTTTTCAATTTTTTGCCGAGAGATTTCGGAATGTTTCTCGATAATGGTCGCTAAGTTGTTGAGTTGTCCTATACCGACAAAAGTAATGCTTTTATCCCGCGAAGAGAAAAGCTTATCTATAATAACCGTTTCGGCGTTTACATTATTCCCTTTTTTATTTTCTGCAATTAAATTCAGAAATTTATAAAACGACGGTTTTTGTTTAAAGCCCTTAAAATCTTGCCTGTATTTTAATTTAAGGAAAAATTCTTCATATACTCTATCGACGTTTAAACAAAAACTATCTGCATAACCTATCGGAATATCGCCATTGCCGTAAAATTTATTAATGCCTTGAATCGCCTGCGCACCAATTTCTTTGTTTACACAATGAGTTACCGCAAGAATATTGATCATTCCTTTTTTATGCAGATAGTTTGCTATCGCCAAAGCCCCGGCGTCGTCGCAATCAAAGCCGAGATCTGTATCAATAATAATATTTTTCATAAATCTATTCGCCGACTATTTCTATATCCTTAGGTTTAGTTATTAAAGTTTCGATTTTCCCGTCTTTTAAAACATGCTTAACGTATATTTCACCGTATGGTGTCGGCACTTTTCCTTCGGCGAACTTCAACCCTAAAAGATTAGGCGTTATTCTAATCTTTTTGTATCCTGCAGCGACGGGAACAACACCTAAAATAGTCCTTATAAAAAATGCGTATACGCCGGCTGCCCAGCCGTGGCATAGACTATGCCTTAACTGTTTATAACAGTATTTGCCATAATCCCTATGTATATTTTTTCTGTTTTTGTTTGGTATTTCATCTAAACCTTGCGGTCTGTCTATAAGCCATTCAACGTCGAAATCTTCCCAAAAAGTAGTTGCGCCGAGAGATATCATTCCACCATAAAAATCTTTAATTATATCAAGAGTGTTTTTAACCTCGCACTTTGCTGCGGCAGTTAGAATATAATATCCCATAAAACAGGTCATCCCTCTGCTTCCGCCTGCGGCAATAGCCTCTTTAACGCCTATCGTTTTATCTCCCGAAAGATAGTTAAACGCCTCAACCTGCTTATATTTGCTGTCAGGTATTTCCCTTTTACCGAGCCTTGAATAAATCACTTCGGCAAGATTTGATTCTTTTCCGAATTCACGTTGCAAAAAGCGAGCTTTATCCATAGCTATCCTTATTAATGACGCAAATCCGATTTTTCTGTCGTCTTTAAAGTTAGTAGGCCAGTCAAAGAAAAATTCCGCATCCTGGTAGATCTCCTCTTTGCTGTTTTCAAAAGAGATTGCCCCGTCTTCTTTAATTACGTTGTTAAAAGCCGATAATATCATATCCAAATAAGGCATAACTTCGGTTACGAAATCTGCGTCGGCAGACAAAAAATAATAGTCCGCAAGACAAATTATCCACCACGCCGAATATGCGGGATGGCAGTTAACCCATGCCTTTGGAACGTAATATTTCACAAACGAAAGGCTGTTTTTAATTTGCGGAATAGCGCCGTATAATTGAGAGACAGTAAGCATTTCCGGGTGTAAATCACCTATCCAAACACTCTTGTCTCTCTTAATTCCGTCCCAAATAACGCCGTTTTGTATACAAAGCATAGCGGTATATGCCGCAGTCTCGGCAATTTTATTTATCATTTCATCGTCAGAGCGGAAAAAACCTATACGCTCTAAATCGGACATTTCGCTTTCTGCCATAACGGAAGCAATACAAAAAGACGAGGCATTAGTTCCTATCCTTGCAAATCTGAAACCTGTTTTAGACGAAATAAAGTCAGAGTGAGCGGAAACTGAAAAGACGTATTCGTGTATAGAATGATCGTTGCAAGACCCAAATTCGCCAACGTGATACATTGCTTCCGCAACAGACTCACCAAGCGTAACGCTAAGCGATCCTTCGCCTGTTTTTTCGCCTGTCAAAACCCTTAAATTACCGTATATCTCTTTTCCGAAATCAAGGATAATATAACCGTCTTTTTCTATAACTGTTCCGTCCTTGAAAGGCATTATAACCTGTGTTATTCTACTATTTAATATTTCTTCCGCTTTAATCACTTTTTCGGAATAAATGATTTTTTGCGGAAAAACGATATCTCTTATAACGTTGTTAAGCAAAGCATTACTCCCTGTAAATATAAATGTGAATATTAATCAACTTGCATAATTCGAGGGCTTCTGACAAATAAATATCCGCCGGCATCCATTGCTTTTACCCTTAAAACCACACCGAATAAATGTCTCGGTAAAAAAGCAAGCATAAGTCCGTTCAAAGGCAAACCAAGTTTTTCCGCAACGGTATATACAGATGCCACTTCTGCCTGTTTAAATGATATTTCTCTGTATTGACCATCTAAATGCCAACAGGGATTTATATCGGTATCGTTTATCTTTCCGTCGGCATAAAAACCTAAATAACCACTTTCATTTTCGTTGTTTGTGCGATACAAAAACGAAATATCCGTCTTTGTCCCTTCGGGAAGGTCGACGGGTATCATAACGTAAACTTCTCTTTCATAAGTTTCGTTATTTCTGTCGCCTACAATGCTTTTGAAATCCCAATAGACATGCTCGAAAGGCGATTGCGCAAAGTTTTTGACCACGGGCATAAACGTCCTTTCGCCTATTCTCGTAATGCCTAAGTTTCGAAGTTCGTTATATAGATTTTTATTTCTCTCTATAAGAGCCGCTTTTTCACTTTCCGTCGCATTAGCCATTTTTATATCCATAAGCGAATATAAATCGAAATATTCCACTTGAAGCCAACTCTTTCTTACTCTCCGCTTCTCGCCGTCGGTCAAAGCGGCATCATACGCTTTCTTAAAAAGTCCATTGCTCTTAACTATAAACGTTTCGTCATAAGAGCCATCTTTTCTTTTCGGAAGCGGAATATTTTCTATAGGCTCTCTTGCCGCAGAACTGTATTTAACCGTCTTTTCGCATAATTTTATGAATTTTAATATATATTTCCAACCTGCGCCGTAATAGCCCTCTAAAAACTCTTCGACGTGGTTATTGTATTCTTCTTCGGTCATAAACGGATCGAACATAACTTTTGCCTGGACGTAGAATTTCAGTTCGGTAAACTCGGCACATTCCGTCTGTCCGTTTATATACATTCCTTTAGCGTGATTGTTAACGAAAAACCTCGTGTTTTTCAAAAGAGTTCCAAACACGGGGAACGGAGTGTTTATCACCATATAATAATAAGGATAATCCCAAACGGAAATCTTATTGCATATTTTACCCCATTTTTTTACTCTTTTAACGTAATTTGCGTCGCCTTCGAGTATTTTTTCGCCTGATTCAAATCTCTTTATCGTATCTATAAAAGGCACGTTTCTGATATGCCCGCCGCAAAGTCTTACCATAACGTTTTTATCCGGCTTAATTTTCTTCGGCGGAACGGCAACTTTCCCGTATGCAAGAGTATCAACGGTAATCTTCGGATATATCTTTTCAAGACTTCTTTGCATTTTATTTACGAAATAAAATAGATTATCCGTATCATTACCGCCTTTTTCAATTATCTTTCGGCATTTTTCGCAACGGCAATATGCAACGTCTCCATCATTTACGGAAACTGAAATAAGAGTTGGATCTTTTTCCTTTTTAAGCCACGCTTTCGCAGATTTAAGCGCGACCTTAAACGTATCGGCGTTTCTTAAACATAGTCCGCTCGGGTCTCTCTTTCCGTCCTCGTTAAGCGCAAAATATTCGGGATGTTCTTTAAAAAGTTCTATCGGAACAAGATGTCCGAAAGTGTGACAAAGACCGGCAAATCCGCCTGCAAAACCAACGGATCCGCCGTCTTCTTCACGCAACTTTCTAACAAAATTGCCGTTTATTTTACTCTTTACGCTGAAATCGGGATCCCATCCCGTCCAACAACACAGTTCACGATATTCCAAAACCGTATCGTGAAACATATCTATATCGCCTATTTCTATTTTCGGACGATATAAAAGTCTTTCGCATTCCTTTGTGAAAAACCTTACTCCGAGATATTTTTCGATAAACGTATAAACTCCGTATAAAACGCCTCTCTTCCCTCCGCCTATACAAACGTTCCCGAAAACGGTTTTGATATGAAAATCGTCGTCCTTAAATAAAGCGCCTTCAAAATCGTTGCGATTTGTGTTTCCTATTCGGATTTCATAGTCTGTTTTAAGCGGAAAATTATGATATAAAATCGGAATACGAACGTCGGTCACCTTAAAAATATAATCCTGCATAACAGACGCCGCCTTTGCGATATACGGCAAACAATCACAAGGCGGCGCCTTTATGCCTGCCAAATTTCCGTCGATAAGTATAGAAAATTTAGTTATATCGTTTCCGCAAATCGAAACGTTTGATATCTTTTCTCCGAGTCTTAAAAACTTTTTCATTCTTTTTATTCTGCACGGGGCGTCGCCCCGTGCAGAACTCCTTTAAAATTATTCGGTCACTGTGCTGATCGATACGTCGCCTATATATACGACAATGTCGTTATGCCCCGTGGTGTTGGATAAAACAAAACCCTTTCCGTCCGTGAAACCAAGCCAAGTATCATGCGTTACGACCGTATCGTGAACAAACGTAAGCTCTACCCACTTATCCGTTTCAGTCGGATAACCGCTCGTACACGTCCAGCCGTCACCGAAGAACTTCGGCGTTAAACCTTGAATCTGTTCAGCAGTGAGTTCATGCTCTGCAGAATCGATATATACCCACATCTTTACGGTATTATAGGTCTTTCCGTTTATAAGATCGTTACCGCAAAGCGCTTTTGCGTCCTCCTTGATCTCGGAGAGTTTTATCATCGTTCCGAACCCGTATTCGGCGCCGATTTCACTGCCGCAAGTTACGCCTGAAATATGTGCGGGGAGAGCATAATAACCTTGCTGTGTAGTTCCCTCATAAGTCATTGTCGAAGTCTGAAGCGCGCAAGTTTCATCGGCGTTTACAACTATCTTAACAATTTTTTCGTCGTATGCGCCCACGTCATTTTCGCAGTAGATAGTCAAGAGATAATACTCTACCGAAGCGTCGGTTTGCAAATAGTAGTATTTCTCGGAATATTGCCTGTTAGCAACAGCTACTAAAGCATCGCTATTGTTTTTTATGGTATATTGAACTTTATCTATAGAAGAATTTACGCCGACCGACTTAACTATGTCAGAAGCATAATTTGTTCCATCGGTATCGGTATGATATAAAACAATTCTCTTGCCTGCCGCCGCTTCTATTTCATAATCAATCCCATCTTCTTTGGAAGCCCATTCGGAAGCGATCTCAAGTTCAATAAAGTTGTCTTTAAACAATTCGTAAGCGGCGGGAGTGTATTCGGGTAACGTTTTACCGAAAGAAATATCCGAAACGTAAACCTCTATCCCAGCGTAAGAAGTAACGTTAGAAAGAACGATACCTTTGCCGTCGGTCATTGCTACCCAGGTATCATGAGTAAGCGGAACTCTCTCGCCGTCAACCGTCTTGTTGTAAACGTAAGTCGCGGTTATCCACTTATCCGTTTCGTAGGTGTAGCCTGCGCAATCCCAACTCGAACCGTAAGTCTTCGGAATAAGATTGTATATCTCGTAATCGGTAAGCTTGTTGCCGTTGGAATTGATATAATAGGTTATATTGAGCGTATAATACTGCGGTTTTCCGCCGTCGAACCAAGCCTGACTTTGACTTTCAGCACTAAAAAGAATTTTAGCGTCGCTCGAAATATTCGACAAGGTCAAAACTCTATCGTGTCCGTAACGACTGTTTTCAAGACCTACGCTATAAGTAAGTCCTGCTGTATTTCCACCCGCCGCATGTATATATGCGTTATATATACCTTCCGATACTTCAAACATATCGAACCATACAGCACTCTGATTTCCGCTTTGGTCTACGTTTATCTTGACGTATTTATTATCTACACCACCGTGCGAATTCATTACTCTTATATTAAGCGTGTAATACTCGTCTGTTGCATAAGTAAAGAATACGTAGCGTTGATCGTCTGCATACCTCTTTATAGTATGCTGTTCGGCTGCTGTTCCGTCGGCTTTCGTCACTGTATAAGTATAACTCATACCGCTTATATCCGTCTTAATGAAGTTGTGATTTTTAGTTGCTCCGCCATCCATTGACGACCATACTTCGACAAACGTGTTGGACGAAACATCTATCTCATAGTCATAGGGAACTCCGGCTATCGTTTTATCAACCTTATATTCGTCTCTAAGCGTAAGGGCTAAGAAATTTTCCGCAGTTTCTATTAAACAGTCGTCTTCAAGAAGTTTAAAGAATATCTTAAACGGAACAAAGTCTTCGGTTACAGGACTCGGGCACAACGTTGCGGTTATATATATTTTGCCTTCTTCGTTAAGCATTAAATTATGGAATGTTACTTTTCTCCACGCATTGGTATCAGCAATAAGCGCTCTATCCATGGAAAGCCATCCTATAACGTTTTCGCCCTTGCCGGTCGGTTGATCAAAAGCAACAAAACCTATCGGGCAAGAATAATTGTAGGAAGCGGTTCCGCACACTTCGAACGCAAGATTTACAATGGTCTTATTTGCGTTTTCTTCGCCGAAATCAAGTTCGGTATATGCACCTCCATCATACCAACCTCCACGGTTCGAGAATTTGGAAACGTATTCCGTTCCGTCAGGCACTACGTAATCGTCTATTTCGTAACAAATATCGTCGATATACATAACGTATCCGTCAATATTATTATCTCCGTAAAGCACGGCACCCGTCGCCATTGTGAAAATGAGAACTTGCTCGTGATAAACTCTGCACGGCACTTCTATCTTCGTCCACTCGTCTATCGGAACGGCATCGACGTTCGTTCCCGGGTACGATTGCGTAAAGTTGTTATATTGAAGCGCTTCATAACGAACTTGCGGCAGTGCGCTTACAGGAACGGTTTCGCCTTCGTAGTCTCCCGCTGTTTCAACGTAAACCCAATAAGTTATTTTTGTTATTTTAGAGAAATCTATATCGTTTATGCCGTCGGCGCAATATTTAACCATGTTATACTGCTGCGCCTTGGTTATTTTAAGCGAATAACCCGAGTCACCGTGGTATTTTTCATTGCTTATTTCATAACCTATTCCACCGGTTGCCTGGACGTTCGACAAATTCCATTTTCTATTATCAAACGAATATATCTCGTTTGCGTTGATGTTGGACGTACCGAATTCTTCTAATATGTTACTCCAAGTGGAAGTCGAGCCTTTTACTGCCTCTAACTGAATATTATATTCTCCAGTTGCTGTAATTGCAGGGTTATCTCCCGTAACCATATTAAGAGGAGAAGTTACGTTTTCCTTCGCAAGCTTACCGTCAACATAAACGTTATAGGAATCAATTTCTTCGCTCATATTCCATGAAATGGTGTTAATGCCGTAAGTCATTACTACGGGACCTTCTATCACAGACAAGGTTTCACTCGCTTCCGACGTCTCGCTTTCTAAATAATAATTATCACCTTTAGAATAAGAAAGACATTTAACGACTATGGAATAATCTCCCGTTGCAGACGGCGAAAAAGAATTCTTAGCATAAGTTACAAACTTTCCGCCGTTTACGCTTACGCCGTACCTGTATGCGTTTTCAACTTCTTCCCAAACTATACTATAATAATGAGTTTCATCATCGAGAGAAATAGTCGGTTTGTTAGGCGTAGCAAGTTTAGCAACGTTTATCTCTTTGCTTGCAACGTCGCCTTTCTTCCCTGTATATACCGCTCTTACGTTTACGGTATACTTCTTGGGCTCGGTCAAATACGATGAAACGTCTAACGAAACGGATGAGCCCTTTTCTTCAATTCCCTCGGTCTTGTAATCAGTTCCGTCTAAACTGAACTCATATCCGGTTGCTGACGAATCAGCCGTCCAACTTATCACACCGTTCTTAAACGAAAGCGTTAACGTTTTCGTTTCGGTTGGCGTACTACCATTGGTGCTGTCATTATGGCATCCGTTGCCGCTGCTGTTCACGCAGCCGACAAACGCCATACAGCAAAGAACCATTATAAACGTTGTCAGTAATAAAAATATTTTTTTCATCTTTTATCCTCCTATTTATTGTTTTTATTGTTAATCAATATGATAACCGAATTTGTATAATGCGTCTCTGAAATATTGTTCGGTGAACATCGCCTTTTTATTGTTGTAAGAATCTAATGCGCTTACTCTGTCCGACGCATTAAGCGAGCCAAACTGTCTTTCTATGGTAACGCTTCCTGCGTCGATGCAAAGTTGAGATATCGCCTGTTTATCATACCTATCAAAGAACGACTGCGAATTTTCATACAAATCCGCACATGAAGAAAGGAAAATAGATTCCGTATCGTTGCCTGTATAATAATTGTCATAACTATATCCGGTTACGGGAACAAAGTTGCCGGAGCCTGTCTTTGCCACTATCTCTATTCCTTCGTCAGAATACATATATTCCAAAAACAATTTCGCAATCGTCTTATTCATTGCTATTTTAGGAATAACGGCCCCATATGATGACGATAACGTATAAGAGATGCTCCTCGCTTCTTTTACTCTGTCAAAATCGGCTTGATTTACGTCGTAACCATCGCCCATTAAAGCGGTGCTGCCAGAGTCTATCGCTCTTATAAGTGCAGATAATTCAGAGTCGTCCGCAATAGAATCACATCTATCTTTGATATCGCTTATTACAGGAACTTTCATAAGTCTGAATTTAAATGCAGGTCCGTCGGGATAAAGATCCTGCATTTCGTTAAGCATCCAAGATCCGTTTGCCATCATTGCGACTTCTCCGTCAAGGAACTTTATTTGGGCAGTTATGAAGCCGGTGCCCGTTGATCTGTTATAAATATAACCGTTTACAGGCGACAAAATCTCTTCACAAAGTTGCATTGCTTTAAGTTCGCCGTCAAGATATGCGCTGGATTTATCGTATACATAAGAGCCGTCCGCTTGCCTTACTTTGCCGACCTCCGCCATACGAAACTCTTCAACAGACTGATACTGCGCATACCAAGTCGTGTAGATAAACGTCCAATAATTACAATCAACGTCTCCGGAAAAAATTATCGGAGTGATACTGTTTTGTTTAAGACTCTTGCATAATTTGATAAATTCGTCAGAAGTTACGGGGATTTCGTCCTCGTCTACGAGGTCTGCGTTATAAGCAATGCCGTAAGGCGTGACGGATGTAGGCAAGAAATAGGTTTTATCGTTATTCTTGGTTTGAGCAATTTCCACAGAAAGCGGATCCATTTTTTCTCTTATAGTCTTACTCTCGTTTGTCCACTTATAATCGAGAACGTCAGTCAAATCTTCAAACTGTTCGACATAATCGGATAATAGAGAATCGGAAATATACACGTCATACTCTGCTCGACTTGAAGTTCCTACTATTTCCTGAAAAACAACTTTTCTAAGTGTGTTTGCGTTTACGCTAACGCTTACTTTGGGATACTTTGCCTTGAAACCTTTAACTACGTTGTTGAGATAATCCTTTCCAAAGCCTCCTTCCCATAAACGAATATTTAAGCTTCCGCTTACATTCGTGATTTGACCGCTTTCATCGGTCGAGATTTGTTCTTTCTCTCGACTTTGCTCTCCGCAGCCCGTAAAACATGCGAATGAGACAACTACAGCCATTAAAGCAATAAAACAACTTTTAAACAGCTTCTTCATAATAATCTCCTGTTACAATAATATTTGACCAGAAAAGTACTTCAATCCAGAAATGCTTTTCTTGTTCACTTACCTAAGCTATAATGGAAGTGCAAAGGTCTGACGTTTTTCTCCTTGTACTTATACGTACGTATATAAGACTGTCAGCCAATCTTCCATTATAGCGTTCGGTTTTGCAGGTAGAGCTTCGCGTTCGTGTCACTAAACAGATTGAATCGGTAATGTGAACTGATTGGTCGCCTTTACAAAAATTTCTTTTCTTGGAGGATTCCTATCATGAACGCTGTCGGTATCGATGTTTCCAAAGGTAAATCTACCGTTGCCGTCCTGCGACCGAAAGGAGAAATTGTCCTTTCCCCATTCGATGTGTTTCACAATCCAAAAGAACTTGGGGAGCTTGTCACACTCCTTAAAAGTTTAGACGGTGAAACGAAAGTTGTTATGGAATACACCGGCAACTACTATTTCCCTGTTGCTCAATTTCTCCAAAACAACTGATTCTTTGTTTCCGTAATTAACGCTATCCTTATTCACGACTACGGAAACAAATCTTTGCGTAAAGCCAAAACCGATATGAAAGACTCTCTTAAACTCGCTTCTTTCGCCCTCGATCGTTGGCTTGACTTGCCTTCTTTTTCTCTATCTTCCGATACGAGAAACCTACTTAAGTCCTATAACAGACAGTACAACCAATACAACAAGTTAAAGGTTATGCTCAAAAACAATCTCATTTACTTACTTGACCTAACCTTTCCAAACGTCAATTCACTCTTTGCTTCGCCTCTTAGAAAGGATAACGGACACGAGAAATGGATTAATTTTGTCTTGAAATTTCCCCACGCAGAGTGCATTTCTAAGAAATCTTTATCTACTTTCTCTAAATCCTATCTTTCTTGGTGTCATAAAAACGGGTATCGTTTTTCCGAAAGTAAGGTACAAGAAATTCACGAATTTGCTTGTAATTGTTCCCCGTCTTTATCCTTGAATGAAAGCACCTCCTTGCTTATTTCAAGCGCAATTTCTCAGCTTAATTGTATTGCCGAAACTCTTGCCAATCTCGCCTCCGAAATGAATCGTCTTGCAAGTTCACTTCCTGAATACAATGTTGTTATGAGCATGTTTGGCGTTGGCCCAGTTCTCGGCTCTCAACTGATTGCCGAAATCGGGGACGTTTCCCGTTTTCATAACAAACGCGCTTTGGTTGCTTTTGCCGGTTTGGACGCTCCGCCTTTTCAGTCCGGTAATTTTAACGCGCAATCTCGTTCTATTTCCAAGCGTGGCTCTGCTTCTCTCCGCAAAACTTTGTTTCAAGTAATGTCAGATATCTTACAACAAGCCCCTGCGGACAACGCTGTGTTTCAATTTATGGACAAGAAACGTTTTGAGGGAAAACATTTCTACGTCTATATGACCGCTGCCGCCAACAAGTTTTGGAGAATTTATTATGCTCGCGTGACGGAGCTTCTTAATTCTTTACAAGTCGCTTAACTTTCCTTTATTCAGCCTTCCCCAAGTCAACGCAACTGCGCTGACTTGCTTTTACTCGCAATCTTTTCGCTTGAAAATTTTTTGAATTTTCTCGTTTATTTTACTTGACTTTTATTTGCAGGTCTTTTATTTTTTAGCCTTTTAATCCACCGATGCTTATATTACCCATCATCTTATCTTGGAAGATGGCAAATACGACCAAAATCGGCGCAACACACACAAACAACCCTGCGAACAAAACAGGCATATTCCCCGTTCGCATTGCCGTCTCGTTATATCTGAATAACCCCGTTGCCAAGGTTAATTTCTTTGGTAAATACAAAAGCGGGCTCATATAGTCGTTCCATTTACCAATAAACAACATAAGTCCGAGCGTAAACATAAGCGGTGTCGCTTGAGGACGCATTGCCTTAAAATATATCTGATAAAAATTTGCCCCGTCTATCTGCGCAGCCTCCGCATAAGACCATGATATATTCTTCCAGTAAGAATGAAAAAGTATTAAATTCATGCCGTATACATTAGTCGCAGTTATTAATATTAAGTATGAATTTGCAAGTTTAAGCGAATACATTAATCTATATGTCGAAGTAAGAGTCGCTCCAATAGGTACGCTAATCATAAAAAGACACAAGCCGTAAAGAAAATTCCTTCCTTTAAATTTGTATTTTGCCAACACATATGAATACGCACATGTGAATTCCATTGTCAAAAACGCACTTCCTACCGCAAACCAAATAGAATTCCAGAACATTCCGAAGAATGAAATATCACCATCGGATATCTCCCTTATAGCTCTTGCATAATTTTCAAACTTATACTCGAAAATTATGCCGAACATATTGTTCCAATATACTTTTGCACCTTTAAAAGATGAGATAAAACCCCAAACGAGCGGATAGATAAGCATTAAAGCATAAATTAAAAAGAATATAAAGACTATTAAATAAATTATTAACTCTAATTTACCTTTCTTGATTAAAGTATTTTTTCTCATATCCACACCTTAAAACTCTACTGTCTCAATCTTGTTGATTAGCTTATGAATAACAAGCGCTATCGGCAAAATAATTACGCCTTTCAATAAACCTAACGCACCACCTATTCCTTGATCCGCTTTTGTCATCGTTGCCGTCAATACATACTCATAATAACCAAGGTCATAAGTTCCGTATGAACCACCGGTAAGAAGCAGTGCATGTCCTCCGGCGCTGAATATCCCAGTAAACATAAGCATCATCATAGTCAAAATAAACGGACCAACTATCGGTAAAACTATGTGGATAAACTCCGTAACCGGCGTTGTCCCATCAAGTTGCCCAGCCTCGATAACATCTATCGGTATACGGTTATACGCCGCAAGCCAATATAAGAAATTGCCGCACAACCCAAAATAGAAATTATAAAACAACATAGTATTGAATGCATACTTCGAATCTGCAAGAAAAAGCACGTCTTTTATTCCGAAAACTTTTTCCCAAATTATCTGCATCTGCCCACCATCGCCAAACAAGGCCTTGAAAAATGCGGCAAGTATAACGCCGGATATTATCCCCGGGAAAAAGAATACATATCTAAAGAACTTATACCCCCAAATCTTTTTCCATATAAAATAAGACATTGCTATGCTTATCGGCGTCAGGAGAAAGAAACTGAAAGAGAAGTATTTTAGAGTATTGAAAAGCGATTCAATAAACAATCCCCCACCGGCGCTGAATTGTCTGAACAAGTAAGTAAAGTTATAAAAATCGTAAACTTTACTTCCGTCTGTCAAATAGTGTTCAAATGCAATAGGAACCGATTGAATAGTTCCATAAACCCAAAACACAATAAGATCCACGATAGGAATTATAAGAAATGACCAAATACTCAACAGTTCAGCTGTTTTTCGCCTTTTTTGCAAACGTATCTGCGATTTAGTATCGTTCGCAATTACTTTCTCTTTTCTATGAAACAGATTATGGACAGATACGCTAACCCCATATAAAAAATCTTTGATTTTTTGTTTTATCCGTGTAAACATATATTCTCCGTTTATTTTACCAAGTCGCAGGCGACGTCCTAAACTCATCAATATCGTTGGTGTTTTTATTTTGGTTAATCGTCTTTTCTCTATAAAGATTCCAAGTGCCGAACTTCTTTATGGAAATATACAACTGTCTGTTCCTTTCCACCAGTTCATCTCTTTCCGCTGCCGTACCATATTTATACCTGTTTTTAAACGTGAAGAATAATTCTGTAAACGTTAAGTGTATCCTCGATTTCTGAACCCTAAGAATTTGCTCATCGTCGGCAGCTGCCTCTGCCTCGTCAAACAATTCCTGACAATGATTTATCCATTCAAGGTCATATTCGTGCGTGTCCTCGTCAAATTCAAACGGTAAAAACTTGTCGGCAAGTCCATTTACATCAAATTCTCCGCCTGTCTTATTGCAATAATCGACTGCGACTTCTTTAATATAATTTATATATTCAAGTATCTTATCTCCACTCTCTTCTCCATAATATCCGTAGCAAAAATCTTGCATATGATATAGATATTCGCTGTATGTCATCGCCGGATTAAACGCAAGCTTCGACAAGAGATAAGTTCTCAATTCAGGAAACTCTCCGTTTTCCCTGCCCCAACCTTCGTAATATATAGCCTTTGCATTGTTTTCGTAGAAAAACTTTGTATTATAATAAATCGTATCGAAATTCGGGATGGGGGTATAGTGATTTTGATATGAAACGATATAATTCCATATAAACATAGTTTTTGATATCGAACTCCACGTCTGTATTCTTGACTTTGCTTTTTCGAGTTCCTCACAATCGTCCGTATGAATATTGCACATGTCGGTACACACACGCATTATAACGTTATCATGAGGAACGACACCCTTTGGAGTATCCTGGCTGCTTAATCCATAAGAAAGCGTTTCAACATACAACTCTCTATCAGGATAATCTCTTTCAACTCTTTCCGCTATTTCGTTTACAAAATTCAATAACGTTCCGCTTGCACCATAATTCTCGTAACTTGCGACGCAGTTATCGCAATAGCAAAATTCATGGTTATCATTTAGCGACACAGAAATCATATTTGCAATTCTATTCGAATCAAGTATTGTTTTTACATTTGAATATACAACTTCTAAAGCACCCTCGCTGGTAAGGCACGGCTGTTTTGACGTTCTTGTTCCGTTATAAAGCGCAAAATATTCGGGGTGCGCAGAGAAAAGGCTTTCCGGCAAAAACGTGCTCATTGTGTGCACAAGCAATTTGTCCGGACCCGCAAATCCTGCAAACCCACCGTACTTCTTATTATTTTTAAGCGCCGAACGCATAAATCCGGAATTGATACCACACCTGACCGCAAATTCCGCATCGAGTATTGCGTTATCCATTATTATTTCTCTATATATAAATGGCGGAACAAACTTCTCGTCAATATTTGCCGGAACAAACACATCTTCCTCTTCCGGTATTTTCTCAACAGTTTTTGTATAGAATCTATACCCAAGGCGATACAAATAATCATAAACGCCATATATAAGGCCTCTGGAATCATTGCCTAAAATAAACATTTTTTCTTCGGATGATTTTATGTGATACCCTTCTTGACCAAGCACAGTTATATCATATGACTTTGAAATACCCCTGTTTGAACGACCTATGACAATCTCGAAATCAGTCTCAGGTGTGTCGTCTTTCACAATCGGAAGAGTTGAGCCAACTGACTTATTTATATATGTGCTTAATATCTCCGCCGCATATTTAGTCGCTTCACCGGCATTAGCAGAATAAACGATAGTATAATCCCTTATATCTTCACCATTGCTCTTAATTTCAGCCGGATCGTATGGGCTTTCATTTCCAGATGGCTTATTCGTTTCACTGTTTTGATTAGAAGGTCCCCCACACGATGTCAAAACACAGGAACACGACAGTATTATGGCTACGATAAGTGCCATAATTGTATAAGAAAATTTTTTCTTTGATCTCATATAAAACTCCTTTAACTTTATTAGTTTTAGCCATTGAGCTTAAAAACCAATTTAATTACCATAATTTGGGGTGCATATCACACCCAATGATTGTTTTTATTATATAATTTATATTATAACATTTCAATACATTAAATTGTCCGTATAGTGAACTATTTTGACTTTTAAATAAAACCCAAAAAAAATTTGATATTTTTTTTACGATAAAGTATAATATATTTATTAATTTTGATTTGAGGTTAAACAATGACACGAGTGTTTCACAAAGACAATATCTTTTCAGGAAATTATTTCGCACAGCTCATTAATTATGAGCTTGTCTGTATGCATCGTCATGACTTTATTGAATTTTTTTACGTTATGTCAGGTTCCTGCTCGCACATTTTAAACGGCATAGAAAACGCAATTACCGCAGGTGATGCGTTTTTAATAATGCCAAATGACGAACATATTTTTTTAAATCCCTCCACGAATACGGATTTTATGCATAGAGACATATTGTTCTCATTAGACTATTTTTCGCAAGTTTGCGATAACATATCTCCTCAGTTATATTCTCTGCTAAATAAAAAAGATATTCAAACGTCTTTCCATATTTCTTCCGAAAACATATCGCATATTGAACTTTACGTTTCAAACATCTCAGTTGCAAATGATGACGGTTTAAAGGAAATGTTAAAGAAAAGTTTATTATCTTATATTTTAAACCTAATAAATATAAACTCAATGAAATTAATAAATACTCCGTCCTGGATAAGATCATTGACTGCAAATTTATGCAATCCCATATCTTTTTCAAAAACATTATCAGAGATTACGTCAACTATCAAATACGACAAGTCATACCTTTGCAGAGAATTTAAAAAACACATCGGAGCTACGATGTCAGAATATTATAATAAGCAAAAACTTGTTTATGCAAAATCGTTACTTGCCACAACTGATTTATCTATTGAAAAAATTTGTGTACTTTGCGGAATAAATTCAACATCTTACTTCCATAGGATATTTAAAAAGGAGTTTAAGGAATCGCCAAACGCCTCAAGAAACAAATAATTTTATTTCATTAAAATCACATAATCATTAATTATTTCTATTTTTTAATTCTTCATCTTTGCATATTTAACCGTGCCATATATGCTTCCAAAATCTCTTTTCAAATAGCAAACGCACAATCAATAGGCACAGGGATTTTTCTTTCTTTTTAGATAGTGGCGCGGCTTTCATTGTCACGCCACTTCTA
>CAKQXZ010000040.1 GCA_934292955.1 uncultured Clostridia bacterium | reverse complement strand
GTCCGTACTGAGTGGTTGTGCCGCTTTCAAAGCACACAAGGCTGCCGCGCGTACGCGCCTGCATATCGCCCTTGTACGGTTCGTATTTATCGAATACATGATACATTACGCCAAAGCCCTTCGTGTCGGTGAGCATTTCGCTGCGGTAACCGATAAGACAGCGCGACGCAATGCGGAATTCCAATCTCGTTTCGCCGTTATCGTTAGGCGACATTGTAACAAGTTCGCCCTTTCTCTGTCCTATTTTATTCATAACCACGCCCACATAGTCGTCGGGAACTTCCACCACGAGTTGTTCTACGGGTTCGTAGCATTTGCCGTCTATTTCCTTGAAAATTACCTTAGGTCTCGAAACCTGGAATTCGTAGCCTTCTCTGCGCATTTCTTCAATAAGAATGGAAAGGTGCAGTTCGCCGCGCCCGAATACTTCGAACGTATCGGTGCTTTCTGTTTCCGAAACGCGCATACTGACGTTGGTTTCGACTTCTTTGAACAGTCTTGCGCGCAGATGTCTTGACGTAACGAATTTACCTTCTTTACCCGCGAACGGACTGTTATTGACCATAAACATCATCGAAATGGTCGGTTCGTCGATTGCGACAAAGGGCAGTGCTTCGGGCTTATCCAGATCGCATATCGTTTCGCCTATGTTGATTTTATCGATGCCGTTTATTGCGACGATATCGCCGATTTCGCCAACCGGAACTTCCACGCGTTTAAGCCCTTCGAACTGATACAGTCTTGAAACTTTGCCCTGACCGAACGTTCCGTCCGTATGGCAGATAGAAACGGGCTGACCGACCGAAATTTTTCCGCGAACGATTTTGCCTATTCCTATTCTTCCGACGTATTCGTCGTAATCGATATTGCAGATTATCGTCTGTAAAGAATTATCGGGGTCGCCTTCGGGTGCGGGTACTTCGTCGATGATAGTATCGAGCAGGGGTGCCATATTAACGCCTTCGTCGTCCATAGACTTTTTAGCCCAGCCGAGTTTTGCGCTTGCGTAAACGACCTTGAAATCCAGCTGATCGTCGTTCGCGCCGAGATCTATAAACAGGTCGATAATGCCGTCGATGGTCTTGTTTACGTCGCCGCCTTTGTCGATTTTGTTTATAACTACAACCGGCTTTTTGTTAAGGTTGAGTGCTTTTTTAAGAACGTATCTCGTCTGCGGCATAACGCCTTCAACCGCGTCTACAAGCAGAACAACGCCGTCTACCATAGAGAGAATACGTTCCACTTCGCCGCCGAAATCCGCGTGACCCGGAGTATCTACGATATTGATTTTTGTGCCTTTATAGTGAACCGCGGTGTTTTTGGCAAGAATGGTTATGCCCCTTTCGCGTTCGAGATCGTTGCTGTCCATAACGCGTTCCTGAACGACTTCGTTCTTTCTGAAAACGCCGTTTTGTTTAAGCAGCGCGTCAACGAGCGTCGTTTTGCCGTGGTCGACGTGGGCAATAATTGCTATGTTTCTGATGTCGTTTCTTTTCATTCGTTTATTCTCTCTTCCGACCG
Source organism: uncultured Clostridia bacterium (assembly GCA_934292955.1). The sequence continues at coordinate 16,019 of CAKQXZ010000040.1, read as the reverse complement.
CCGTCGAGTCATGCTCGCGGTCGTGTGATTACAAACATTATTTAACCGCATAATTATATATTTATACCGTGCGTTATGTCAAATACTTTCTTTACCGTTAAAAAAATTTTTTAACGCAGGGTAAAAATAATTTGTTTAATGCAGAGTTTTTCGGGGTAAATAAAACGTATGTAATCATTTAGTAAATGCGTTTTCCTGTGGACTAAAACCATTTTTTGTGCTAATATATACCCGAAGTCGCCCTTTTGCGGCGCGCGGAGAATCTTATGAAAACAGAAACAATAACAAAAAGCAATAACTTAACTCTCGATTTTTTACTTACCGATAACCAGTCGGGTAGCCTTGATCAGGTGAAGCCGACGGGTATTCTCGATCTGTTTCAGACGATAGCGGGCGCACATGCCGCCGTTCTCGGCGTTTCTATGACCGACCTTATGAAGAACGGCAAATGCTGGGTGCTTGAGTCGGTGCAGTACGACGTAATAAAGCCCATCGATCCGCACGACAGAGTGTTTGTCGAAACCCGCTTTCAGAAGCCCGGCAAACTTTTTTATGTGCGCGATTACGTTATTAAAAGTGCGAACGGCGAAGTGCTTGTAAAAGGCTTGTCGCGCTGGCTGGTAATAGAAGTCGCCACGCGCAGACCTGTTCTTAACGCTATCGATTACGGCTGCGAAGGGGTTGCCGAAGATCAGTTTGCCGCGCATAATAAAATAAGGACGAATTTCGACGGCGCGGTAACTCTCGGTAATTATCAAGTGCGTTGTTCCGAAACCGATATAGTGGGGCATCTTAATAACACCCGCTACGCCGATATTATTTTCGACTTTTTCCCGAAAGCTCTTAAAAGTCTGCAGATCGATTATGTAAAAGAATGCAAAGTCGGCGAAGTGCTTGAAATAAAGAGTGTACAGGACGGCGAGTTTACTTTTATAGAAGGCAGCGTTTTTGGCGAGCGCAGATTTGTTGCGAAAATGCAGTTTTAATTTGCCGTTGACGATCGTTTTTACTACCCGAAAATATAATTAAAAGTTTCGCGTATAATTTTTGCGATATTGTCAAAACTATCGATAACGGACTTATAGCCCGACATTTTTGTCGTTTTTAATTTCTTTTTCAATATTTGCCCGCAGGTTTTTATTTTACATATGGGGGTGAATATGAACGGAAAAGTCAAAGTATCCGGAATAGATACGGGCACTCTTAAAAACTTAAGCAGGCGAAAAAGCGAAGAGCTTATGCTCAGAATAAAGGCGGGCGACGAGCAAGCCAAAGAAGAGTTTATTATGGGCAATCTCAAGCTTGTTTTGTCCGTAATAAAACGCTTTCAGAACGCAAAAGTTTCCGCCGACGATATGTTTCAGTCGGGCTGTATCGGTCTTATAAAAGCGGTGAAAAATTTCGACGTAACGTTAGGCGTGTGCTTTTCCACCTATGCCGTGCCTATGATAATCGGCGAAATCAAGCGCATTTTAAGAACAACCAACAGCCTGCGCGTTTCACGCAGTATCCGCGATTCGGCTTTCAAAGCGTTAAAAGTCCGTTCCGAGCTTGAAAAGAGCGGCGAAGAAGCGTCTGTTGCGCAGATAGCGGAAAGAATGAACGTTGAAGAAAGGGAAGTTGTTTACGCTCTCGACGCCATATCCGATCCCGCTTCCATTTACGACCCCGTTTACAACAAATCGGGCGACACTATAGAACTTCTCGACCAGCTGAAAGACGAAGGCAATACCGACGAAAAGTGGACGGAAAAAGTCGCGCTCGAGAGCGCGTATGAAAGGCTCGGCGAGCGTGAAAAGAAAATTATTTATATGCGCTATTACGAAGGCAAAACTCAGACCGAAATTTCGGGCGAAGTCGGGCTTTCTCAGGCTCAGGTTTCAAGACTCGAAAAACTTGCCCTTTTGTTTATGCGAAACAAACTTTCTTTCACTTAAAATATGCGATAATCGACCTATAGGTCGATTTTTTTGCTGTATTCGGGCGTGTTTTCGGCGGGGGTATTGTGTCTTTTTTATACCTAAAGTAAAACTTTTTTTTACAATCAAACTTTTTTATGTAACTTTATTTTACTTGCAAAATCAACCGCGCGAATATATAATATAGTTGTAAATTGCGGCAATTTTGTCGGCAAGGTTTCGTTTATAGGCTTTGCTTATAAAAACTATTTGCGATTAATTTTTTATCCGATATTTACTTCGTAACCGAAAATGTTTTATATCGAACGCGTGTTTTCGGCGGATGTACAAAAATATCGGGATCACGGAGATATTATGAAAAAAACAAAGATCATCTGTACGCTGGGACCTTCTTCGTGCGACTATAAGACCGTTTCCGCTATGGCGGACGCGGGCATGAACGTCGCAAGGCTCAACTTTTCGCACGGCACGCACGAAGAACATGCCGCAAGAATAGCCATAGTCAAGCAGGTTCGCGAAGAAAAGAAAATGCCTATCGCTATTCTGCTCGACACAAAAGGACCCGAATTCCGCATCGGCACTTTCGAAAACGGTAAAATCAAACTCAAAAAAGGCGACAGATTTTCTTTTACGCCCGAAGAAATCGAAGGCACGCAATCGCGCGTATCGGTAACGTATAAAAAAATCACGTCGGTTATGAAAAAGGGTGATAAAATTCTGCTCAACAACGGGCTTATGATTTTTACCGTCGATAACGTGACCGAAAAAGACGTGGAATGTATAGTAGAAGTCGGCGGCGAACTTTCGGGACGTAAATCGATGTTTTTCCCCGACAAACAACTCGAACTCGATTTTCTTTCCGAAAACGACAAAAAAGACCTGCTTTTCGGCATAGAGCAGGGCGTCGATTATGTCGCGTTGTCTTTCGTTTCTACCGCGCAGGACGTTATCGACGTAAAGAATTTTCTTAAAGCCAACGGTGGCGAAAAAATAGAAGTTATTGCCAAAATAGAAAGCAGAACGGGCGTCAACAATCTTTCGTCCATTATGAAAGAAACCGACGGAATTATGGTTGCCCGCGGCGATCTCGGCGTAGAAATTCCTTTCGAAGAGCTGCCCGACGTGCAGAAAAATATGATTAACGAGTGCAGAATTTACGGCAAGCGCGTAATCACCGCAACCGAAATGCTTGAATCGATGATACACAATCCCAGACCTACGAGAGCGGAAATTTCTGACGTGGCAAATGCCGTTTACGACGGCACTTCCGCGGTAATGCTTTCGGGTGAAACGGCGGCGGGCGATTATCCCGTGCGTTCGGTCGAAGTTATGGCAAAAATAGTAGAACGCGCCGAAAATCACGTCGAATACATTCAGCAAATCGATAATTTTGCAATCAAAACCCCGGGCGAAGCGTTGTCGCACGCGGCAAGTCTGCTCGCAAAAGACCTTGACGCAAAGGCGATCGTCGTCTGCACCCGCACGGGTTCTACGGCCCGTATGGTGTCGCGTTTCCGCCCGAATATCCCTATTATAGGTCTTACGACCGACGAGCGCGCATATCAGAAACTTGCGCTCAGCTGGGGGGTAATTCCTTATAAAGCCGAAGAATACGGGTCTATCGACGTGTTGTTCTATTTTGCCAAAATTGCCGCCAAAAAGAGCGGATTTTTAAGCCGCGGAGACAAAATCGTCATAACCGGCGGTTCGCCCAACGGCAAGAGCGGCAACACCAATCTTATCTGCGTCGAAACGCTGTAAATTACAGACTGAAAATAGCAAAAACCGCCGTATAGGTCGATTATCGACTGTTTTGCGGCGTTTTTTATGCCGTTTTTCCGCTTTGAAAATTAGTCAAAAACGCCGCTATGCCAACGTCTGTTGAACGCAAACTCAACCAAAAAGCATATTTGTCTTATTTACTGCATACCTTATTTCGGGAACGATAAAAGAATGTCGGGAATAAAAAACAAAATATGGTTCAAGGCGATAATCTCTCTTGCGGCGTCGGCTATAGTCACGCTTATAATGCTGCTCATTCTTGCGGGAATAGCGACGATAGCGGGGAGCGAACTTCTCGTTAAAATTTTCAACGTTTTAATAAGACTTACGGTGGCGGGCGTCTGCGCGTTCATACTGTCCGACGGAAAACGCGCGCTTGTAAAAGGTCTGCTTGCCGGCGTGGTTTCGTATCTCGGCGTGTTTTTGGTGTTTGTTGCGTTCGGCGGAATGCCGTCGGTTGTATCCGCGCTCATAAATTTAGCCTTTACGCTCGTTTTCGCTCTTATTTTTTCGGTAATTTTCGTAAATTTCAAAAAAAACGCCTGATTATTGTTGAAAAAAAATCGCGCATAGTGTATAATAACGAAAGAAATTCAGCGTGCTGCCCGTAATTGCGGCGGCTTTTATGCGGAGGCTTATTATGAAAAGAATTAAAACCATAGCGGTACCTGCTAAAAAATCGGTTGTCGGATGCGGCGAATGCAGAAGCACTTGCCAGTCTGCATGCAAAACGAGCTGCACCGTAGGCAATCAGTCCTGCGAAAAACAGACCAGAGAAAGAAAAGAAAAAGAAATTCTCGGCTAATCGGCTGTTATTTTTGCATGTTATTGCAGAAAAAACGGAAGTTTTTCCGTTTTCTTATTGATTTTGCGTAAAAAATCGTTTTTCCGTCCAAGCGGAAAAACTTTTTTTGCGTTATAAAGCGGTTTACCAAAGATTTACGGTGAAAAAATGGTTCATTGTTTCAGTTTTGACGACGATTATTATTTGTATGACGTAGGCAGTGGCAGCCTTCATAAGTGCGACGCGCTCACATGTCAGGTTATAAACAAACGGCAGGGTATTCCTTACGATTTCGGCGGCGTTTCCGACGACGTTATCAAAGAAATAGAAAGCGAAATCGACGAACTCGCGCAAAACGGCGTGCTTTTCAAGCCTGACGATCCCGTCGTTCCCGCAAAGAGCAAGTACGTCAAGGCGTTGTGTCTGCACATATGCCACGACTGCAATCTGCGTTGCAAATATTGCTTTGCGGGCACCGGTTCGTTCAAGGGCGCGCGCTCGTTTATGAGCGAAGAAGTCGCTGAAAAGGCGATAGATTTTCTTATTGCCAACTCGGGCGACCGCAGAATTTTGGAAACCGACTTTTTCGGCGGCGAACCGCTCATGAACTTCGAAGTCGTTAAAAAGACGGTCGAATACGCCAACAAAAGGGCGGCGGAACTCGGCAAAAAGTTCTTGTTCACCATGACCACTAACGGCGTTTTGTTGAGCGGCGAAATCGCGGATTGGCTCAACGAAAATATGGAAAACGTCGTTTTAAGCCTTGACGGTCGCAAAGAAGTGCATGACGAAGTGCGCAAAACGGTCAACGGCAAGGGCAGTTTCGACGTTATAATTCAGAATTTCAAGAATTTCGTTGCAAAACGCGGCAATAAATCGTACTACATACGCGGCACGTTCACCAATAAAAATCTCGATTTTGCAAAAGACGTGTTATTTATGGCGGACAGCGGTTTCAAAGAAATTTCGCTCGAACCCGTCGTACTCGAAAAAACTCACGAACTTGCCATTTCCGACGATATGCTCCCGCAGATTAAGGAAGAATACAAAAAACTCGCCCGCGAATACATCGAACGCAGAAAGAACGGCAAAGGTTTTCACTTCTTCCATTTCAGCATAGATCTCGAAGGCGGACCTTGTCTGCAAAAGCGCGTCAACGCGTGCGGGGCGGGCAACGAATATTTTTCGGTTACGCCCAACGGGGATATTTATCCATGCCACCAGTTTGCCGATAAGCCCGAGTTCAGAATGGGCAACGTATTCGAAGGTAAGTTGGACGAAACCATCCGCGATAAATTCCGCAACAGTTCGCTCTTTACAAGAAAAGGCTGCGAAACTTGTTTTGCAAGATATCACTGCAGCGGCGGTTGCGCGGCGAATAACTATGCCTTCAACGGCGATATAAACATACCGTATAAACAGACGTGCGAAATGCTCAAAGCAAGAACGGAATGCGCGATGCATATTCTCTCTTGCGAAAAGGAACAAAAAGAGCAAAAATAATTTTTTTTATAAAAAAACAGGCGTGACGGCGGGCTGACGGGCTTTGTCGCCGCGCTTTTTTTGAAAACAAGCGAAAAATCTTTGAAAATAACTCAAAAATCATTGACTAATCGCGCTAATCATTATATAATGTCAAAGTGCATAATCGGTAGTATATTATGCACACGCGCACTCACGCGCAGCAAGTTACTATGGATGCTTTTTACAAGCAGGAGGCAATATGAGCAAAAGGAAATCAATCGTAATCCTTACTCTGCTGACAATCGTAATCGCTTTGTTTAGCGTTATGACCTTTGCGAGTTTCCCTATTCCTAACTCGGTAAAAGATTATAACTCTATTCTCAGCACGATCGGCAAGGGTATCGATTTGTCCGGCGGATACTATGTGGTTCTGGAGCCTGAAGACACTAAGGGTACGGCAGAAAACGTACTCAAGAGCGCACAGGACATTATCAGAGCCAGACTTGACAAAAAGGGATATACCGAAGCGGTCATTTCCGTTCAGGACGGAAATAAGATCCGTGTAGAAATTCCGCAGGTAGACGATGACGGTTCGGTTCTTGAAATAATCGGTCAGACCGGCGATCTCACTTTCAGAGACGGCGACGGCTACGTTTGGCTTAACGGGCCCGACCACATTGCGGGCGCATATGTAGCAAACGACACGCAGAACGGCGGCTATCTCGTCGTGCTTAACTTCACGGCAAAAGGTCGCGCAAGATTTGCTCAGGCAACCAAAAAGATATATAACGACAGTTCGGATAAAAAACTTTACATTTATCTCGGCGATTCGCAGATACAGGCGCCTACCGTTCAGGGCGAACTCAATCAGTCGTCCGCGCAGATTACGGGCTACGAAAGCTATGAAGACGCATTGAACGTCGCTTCCGTTATAGACAGCGGTAAACTTCCTATCAAGTACACCGTTACCGAATCGAGAAGTATCAGTTCCAAGCTCGGTGACAATGCCGTAAGCAACAGTCTTATGATGGGTGCTATCGGGCTTGCGCTTATCTGCGTTCTTCTTCTCGTCCGTTATCGCGGGCTCGGTATCGCGGGCGTCGTTTCTATGTTTGTATACGTTCTGTTATACATTCTCTTCCTTGCCATCATTCCGGGCGTTCAGCTCACCCTTCCGGGTATTGCGGGCGTTCTGCTTTCGATAGGTATGGCGGTCGACGCTAACATCGTTATTTTCGAAAGAATCCGCGAAGAATACGCTAAGGATAAAACGGTCGAAGCGTCTGTCAAGCAGGGCTTCAGACACGCTCTCGTCACCGTACTCGACTCCAACATAACCACCATTCTGGCGGCTGTCGTTCTCTGGATAATTTGTCCGGGTACGATCAAGGGTTTTGCAATCACGCTGCTTATCGGTATCGTAATCGCGCTTATTTCGTCCTTGCTGTTCACGAGATGGATGGTAAGATTGCTGTTGCCGCTTCCTTCCAACGAAGAGAAATTCCTTAATCTTAAGAGAGAAGGGGGTAACGCTCAATGAATAAGTTAATGAAAAAAGATTATAAGATAGTTGAACATACCAAATGGTATTCGCTCGTTTCTATTGCGATAATCCTTGTCGCGGCGGTTATGATGATCGTTCGCGCGGCGCAGGGCAATAACGTAATGAACTTCGGTATCGACTTCACAGGTGGCGCAACCATCGAATTCGAACTCGACTCTTTCGCCGGCGAAGAAGATTTCCGCACCAAGTTCGACAAGGAAATGAGAACTATTCTCGACGAAAACTACAAGATTTCCGATCAATTACAGGTTTCTCCTTCCACTTCGGGCGGATATACTTACTCTTACAGACTTACTTATTACTTCAAAGGCACTTATAACGATAAGACTTATAACGGACCTTTGGGTTCGTCTTCCGAAGCGCACGACGCGTTCATTCAGTCGCTTAAGGGCGATACTTTCGATAAGCTTGTCGAAAAGGTAACCGAACTCGTTCCCGACGAAGCTAAAAGCAATTTCACTACTTCCAACGGTTCCGAATATATCCGTATATTCGACGTAGGTCCGAGTGCTTCTCAAACCTTGCTTAACTCCGCAATTCTGGCAACGGTCGTTGCTTTGGTCGTAATCCTTATATATATCATTATAAGATTTACCTTCCTTAGCGGTTTTGCGGCAATAATCGCACTTCTCCACGACGTAGCTATAATGATCGCGCTGACCGCGATATTCAATATTCCCGTGAACTCCACGTTTATCGCTGCGGTTATAACGATTATCGGTTATTCCATCAACGCGTCCATCGTTGTATTCGATAAGGTCAGAGAATGCACCAATCCCAACAACGCGGCGTTCGCAATGGCGTCCGATGTTGAAATTGCAAACTATTCTATTAAACATTCATTCATGAAGATATTCCTTTCGACGTTAACCACGTTGATAATGGTTGTGGCGGTCGCATTGTTTGCCGTTTCCACCATTCAGGAATTCGTATTGCCCATAATTTTCGGTCTTGTTTCAGGTTTGTTCTCTGCTCTCTGCCTGTCGCCCACGCTTTGGGTTGCTTTCAGAAAGATAGCGGCAAAAAGAAAATCCAAAAAGAAAACGGCATAATTAAAAAGATTGAACGTGCGGGCGGGATTATTCCTGCCCGTTTTACGTTTTAACGCATTCGGGCTGAGATTAAAATCGATATTAAGCCCGACCGAAACGCAACCGAAGGTGAAAAAATGATCGTATTACGCAGTGAACCGGACGAACAACAACTGAATACTATAAGAAAAATCGCTTCGGCGTTCGGCGTATCCGAAAATCTGGCAAAAATTCTGTTTGCCCGCGGAATAGACGATAACGAAAAGGTTTATCGTTTTCTGCACCCCGGCAAGCAAAATTTTAACGATCCGTTTTTGCTTTCGGGCATGCACGACGCGGTCGAACGCATAACCGCCGCGCGCGACAACTGCGAAAGAGTAGTCGTTTTCGGCGATTACGACGCAGACGGCGTGTGCGCGTCAACCGTTATGAAAAATGCGCTCAACGATTTCGGCATAACCGACGTATACGCCGTTGTTCCCGAACGTTCGCAGGGTTACGGGCTTTCGCATGAACTTGTGGAAAAAGTGCTTGAAAAGTATTATCCCGATTTGCTTATAACGGTAGACTGCGGCATAAGCTGCAAAGACGAAGTTAACTTCATTATGGATGTCGGCGTGGACGTAATCGTTACCGACCACCACGAAATTCCCGAAGAAATTCCAGAATGCACGGTAGTTAACTGCAAACTTTCCGATCAGCAATATCCCTGCGATTATTTATGCGGCGCGGGCGTTGCCTACAAAGTCGCATATGCGCTTATCGGCGAAAAAGCCGACAAATATCTCGACCTTGTAACTCTTGCGACCATTGCGGACAGCATGGTTTTACTCGATGAAAACCGAGATATCGTAACCGAAGGTCTTAAACTTATTAAAAAGGGCGGTAATCCCGCGCTTAGCGCGTTGATAGAAAAAAGCGGGCTTAAAGAAATATCGTCCACGGGTCTTGCGTTCACCGTTGCGCCGAGAATAAACGCCGCGGGGCGTATGGATGACGCGCACTGCGCTTTGTCGTTACTTCTCGAAACCGATCCGCTTATAATTTCCGAGCGTTGCGAGATATTGAACGAATACAACGTAGAACGCCAGAACCGTTGCGATTCACTGCTTAAAAGCGCGAAAGAAAAACTTATTCACGGCGGTTTACATAAAAAATGCATCGTTCTTGCCGATAAAGACTGGAGCGGCGGCTTAGTAGGTATAGTTGCGGCTAAACTTGTCGAAGAATATAATCGCCCCGTCGTGTTGTTCACCGGTACCGACGAGAAGTACCACGGTTCGGTCAGAAGTATAGACGGCGTCAACATTTTTCAGGCTGTTTCCGCTTGTAAAGACCATTTAATAGACTTCGGCGGGCATTCTCAGGCGGCCGGTATAACCATCGCAAAAGACAAAATTCCCTTGTTCGAGCAGGCTTTTTCCGATTATTTAGACGAAAACTATTCGGCAAAACAGTTCGAACCGAAGATTGCGGTAGAAGATATCCTAACAGAACCGTTTTCTCTTGAATTTGCCAAAGAACTCGAACTGCTTGAGCCTTACGGCACGGGCAACCGTAAACCCGTTTTTTGCGCCGACGTAGAAAACATAAACGCATATCCGTTGAAAGCGGGGTCGCCGCATATTGTTTTCAAAACCGAATATCTCGATTTTATTTATTTCAACGGCGACAAAAAGCTTGATCTTATTAATGCTCCCGCAAAAAAACGTATCGCTTTCGAAGCCAATCTGTCGGTATTCAACGGCAAAGTTTCGCTTAAGGGGTACGTTAAAAATATAGACTACGCGCTTTCGTATAACGAACGGCTAAGCCTTGATTGTTTTAAGAACGATCTGTTGTCGTATAATAACGGAAAAAATGTTGAAATATGCGATAATCGACTTATAGACGGGCTTTTTGCTAAAAAAGACGATAAAAACGTCAGCAATCTCTACGTTTGCTCAAGCCCCGAAACGGTTAAAAAATACGGAATAGATATTGCTGACTGTCAGTTATATACCCCTGATCCGAGAAAAAACGGCAGCGCGTTTATTCTGTCGCTCCATGATTTTTCAAGCCGCGATTTCGACACCGTAGTTTATCTCGATAAGCCTATGTTTGCGTGCGCGAAGAACACAGCCGAAACGCCGTATTATGTATCGGGTAATCCCGCGCATGACTTAAAGGGATTATCAAGCGACAGAATGATTTTTGCCGAAGTATTCAGACTGTTAAAACTAAACAGATTTTACGGCAAAAGCAGCGTAGATGTTGCAATGGGTATTGCCGAAAACAATTTATCTAAAGAACAAATCGTGTTTTGTCTTGAAGTCTTTCTCGAACTCGGATTTTTCTCGTTCGTTTCGGGAATGCTTCAACTCGATAAAACTGTCAGAAAAGAACTTACTTGTTCCGAATTATATAACAGGGTGTCCGAACTTATAAAAAGCGGTCGGAATTAACCCGATAAACGGTGAAAAAGCATGCTTGAATTAGTCGAAAAAATCACCAATATATATAAAAAAGAAGAAGCCGAAGTGGTTGTAAAGGCGTATTATTTTGCCCGCGAAGCGCATAAAGGTCAAAAGCGCGCTTCGGGTGAAGAGTATTTTACGCACCCTTGCGCCGTTGCCGAAATTCTTATCGGGCTTGGCATGGACTATTCGTCCGTGGCGGCTGCTTTTTTGCATGACGTAATAGAAGACACGCCCGTCACCGAAGACGATATCTTAAAAGAATTCGGCGGCGAAATCCTTATGCTCGTCAACGGCGTAACCAAACTCGAGCAGATCGAATTCAAATCCAAAGAAGAAGAGCAGGCGGAAAATTTCAAAAAGATTTTCGTGTCTATGGCAAAAGATATCCGCGTTATCATTATAAAGCTTGCCGACCGTCTGCACAATATGCGTTCGCTCAATTACCTGTCTAAAGAGCGGCAACTGAGAATGGCGCACGAAACCATCGAAATTTATGCGCCGCTTGCGGGCAGGCTCGGTATTTCGCAAATCAAGTGCGAACTCGAAGATTTGTGTCTTAAATATCTCGACCCCGCGGCTTACGAATATCTTGCCGAAAACATTCATTCAAAACTCGAAGAACGCAGAATTTTCGTAAACTCGGTCGTTAAAGAAATCAAAGGCATTCTTGCCGAGTCCGAAATCAAAGGCGAAGTCGTAGGGCGGCCGAAGCATTTTTATTCGATCTACAAAAAAATGCAGAAGGGCAAAACGCTTGACCAGATTTACGACCTTACAGCCGTCCGCGTAATTGTCGAAACGGTTGACGAATGTTACGAAATATTGGGTAAAATCCACAAAAAGTGGAAACCTATCCCGGGCAGAATAAAAGACTACATCGCAATGCCCAAGCCCAATATGTATCAAAGTTTGCACACAACGGTCGTTACGAGTTTCGGGCAGATTTTCGAAATACAGATAAGAACTTACGAAATGCACCGCACGGCTGAATTCGGTATCGCGGCGCACTGGAAATACAAACAGAACAACACCGAAAAAGAAGAAACGTCTTTCGACCATAAACTCGACTGGATCCGCGAAGTTATGGAATGGGAAGGCGGGTTGAAAGACGGCACCGAACTTATTCAGTCGCTCAAGGGCGATATTTACAACAGCGAATGCCTTGTTTTTACGCCTAAAGGGGAAGTCGTCAGCCTTGCAAACGATTCCACACCCATAGATTTTGCTTACAGAATTCATACCGAAGTCGGCAATAAGTGCGTTGGCGCAAAGGTCAACGGCAAAATGGTGCCTATCAACACCAAGCTGACCACGGGCGACGTTGTCGAAATCGTTACGTCCAAAAACTCAAAAGGGCCTTCGTGGGACTGGCTTAAAATTGCCAAAACCAACGGTGCAAAAGCCAAGATCAAAGCGTTTTTCAAGCGGCAGATGGCTGACGAAAAGATTAAAGTCGGCAAATCCATGCTCGAAAACGAAGCCAAAAACAAAGGCTACAATCTCGGCAATTTATTAAACCCCGTCAGTTTTGCATCGGTCGGGGCTAAAATGTCCTTTTCGAGTATAGACGAAATGTACGCGGCTGTCGGTTGCGGCGCGGTTTCCGTCAATCAGATTCTGCCCAAACTTATCGATTTCTGCAAGCCGGCTCCCGTCGAAGAAACCAATCCCATCGAAGGCAAACACGTTATTTATAAGCACAAAGTATCGAGCGACGGGGTAGTGGTCAAGGGCATGGAAGGTCTGCTCGTCCGTTTTGCGGGCTGCTGTAATCCTGTTCCCGGCGACGATATCGTAGGCTTTGTTTCCCGCGGGCGCGGCGTTTCCATTCACAGGGCAGACTGTCCGAATATGAAAAACGAAGACCCGTCGCGAATACTCGAAGCGCACTGGTCGGGCAAAGAAGGCAGTTATACCACGAGTATTAAAATCACCGCCGACGAAGACGCGCCTCTTCTTTCTATCGTGTCGTCCGTCTGCACAAAACTCGGTCTTTTCGTCACGGCGATCAACGGCAGAATAGACACAAAAGCGCATTGCGCCATAGTCGATATGACGATTAAACTCAATAAAAAAGGCGATCTCGACGAGTTGATTCAAAAACTCAAAGAAGAGCCGTCGATAAGCGACGTGTTCAGAACGGTTATATAACAGGGCGGTTATAATATGTGCAACGCAAAAATCATTCCGCTAAAAACGCACGATTATTCATGTAACCGCTATATCGTTTATAACGAAGACTGCGATACGGCAATCGTTATCGATCCCGGTTGCGATAGCCGTGTGGTTATAGACGAGTTGAACCGGCAAAACAAAAAACTCGGCGCAATACTGTTAACTCACGCGCACTACGATCATATACAATCCGTTGCCGAAATCAAAAAGGCAACGGGCGCGCCCGTTTATCTCGGCGAAAGGGATGTCTCTCTGCTTTCATCCGACGGTCAACTCGACTGGTATTTTGCCGAAAAACTAAATCCATTTGTGGTCGATAATCGACTTATAGGCGGGGATATTCAACTTTTCGGGCTCAAAATCAAGGTTATAGAAACGCCCGGGCATACTCATGGCGGGCTGACTTATGTAATCGGCAACGATATGTTCAGCGGCGACACGCTCTTTTTCGGAACTTACGGCAGAACCGATCTCCCCGGCAGCGATATCGACGAACTTATATCGAGCGCGAAAAAACTGTTTTCTTTAAGCGGCGATTACATTATGCATTGCGGGCACGGCAAAGATACAACTCTTTCGCATGAGCGGGAATTCAATCCTATAAGACAGTTATTTTAAGCAGCTTTAAGATGATAAATCAAACGTCCCGCGAAAAAGTAAAAACATTATAGGATAACATAAAAGTCGTGCTATAAGTCGATTATCGGCGTATTAACTCAACGCAAAACGGCGTTTTAAGGAAATAAAAATGGTAAAAACAAACATAGAAAGGTTAGAAGGTGAGTTGAACGAAGTATTCAACGAATTTTTTTCGGAAGATATAACCGAAATAAATCTTACTTTTTCCGCCGATAATAACAAATTTTTATATACCGTAACTTGCGGAGAAAATAAAAGCGAATGCGCCTACGAAGTGGTTTTTGACGGCGAACTCGAACGCAAACGCCTTGTAAAACGCTATGCAAAATTGAGTTTATATAAGTTTTTGTGTAACTTAACGGGTAAAAACCTGCCTTGGGGTGCGCTTACCGGCATTCGCCCTACAAAACTTTATTATTCGCAGGGCGATAATTCCGAAAATTTTCTTAAAAACGAAATGCTCGTTTCCGATAAAAAGTATTCTATATTGTCGTCTATTGCCGCCGCGCAAAAAGCCGTTTATATCGAAAGCGACGACAACATTGACTTTTTCGTCGGCATTCCGTTGTGTCCGTCGCGCTGTCAATATTGCTCTTTCATCTCGGCGGAAATCACGCCCAAAACACGCGTTAACGAATATATAGCCGCACTTTGTAAAGAAATCGAAGCGTCAAAAAGTCTTATAAAAAATTTAAGAAGCGTGTATATCGGCGGCGGTACTCCCGTTTCCGTCGGCTATGAAAATCTTAAAAAAGTTCTCGACGCGGTAGGTAAGGTCGATTGCGAATATACGGTCGAAGCAGGCAGAGCCGACTGTATCACCAAAGAAAATCTCGCTCTTCTGAAAGAGTACGGCGTTACCCGCATATGCGTAAACCCGCAGACATTCTGCGATCAGACTTTAGAGCTTATCGGCAGAAAGCATAACGGCGCGCAGGTTCTTGAAAAATTCGCATTGGCGCGCGAGTTCGGTTTTGATATAAATATGGATTTGATTGCGGGTTTGCCGCTCGAAACTTTCGAAGTTTTTTCTCAGAGCTTAGAAAAAGCCATATCGTTATCGCCCGAAAACATTACGGTGCATACGCTTTGTCTTAAAAAAGGCTCTAAATTAAAAGAACTCTGCTCAAGGTTGCCGGAAGGCGAAGTCGCAAAAATGATAGATTATTCGGGCGAACGTCTTACCGAAGCCGGCTACAGACCGTATTATCTGTACAGACAGAAATACATGGCGGGCAATCTCGAAAACACGGGCTACGCTCTGCCGGGCAAAGAATGCGTTTATAATATCGACGTAATGGAAGAAATTTCGCAGAATATCGCTTGCGGCGCAAACGCCGTATCCAAGCGCATTTTCGGTAAAGAGCAGCGCATCGAACGTTACGGCGCGCCCAAAGATATTCCTACGTACATAGATAAAATCGACGAAATCATAGAAAAAAAGTGCAAACTCTTCGAATAATGAAATAGCGGCGCAAAAAAAGAAGAACGACAAATATTCCAAACAGGGCGAAAATCATTTTACTTTCACGCACGCATGTGTTAAAATATCGATATACTTTATCAAGGCGGAACGATTTCTCGACGTCCGACTTTGGTAACAGCGAATTTATTTCAGGAGAAAATAACAATGGACAAACAAGCAATTATCGAAAATTTCAAGATCAGCGAAAACGACACCGGTTCTGCAGAAGTACAGGTTGCTCTTCTGACCGCGCGCATCAATCATCTTAACGCGCACCTTGCCGAAAACCCCAACGACAATCATTCCCGTCGCGGTCTTCTTAAAATGGTCGGTCAAAGAAAAGGCTTGCTCGATTATCTCAAATCCAAAGACATCAACAAATACAGAGAACTTATCGGCAAACTCAATCTCAGAAAATAATCTTGCAAAAAAACGGGGGAGCAAACACGCTCTCCCTTTTTTCGGTATTTACGGCAAAATTTTCGGCGGCGTTTACCGTGTTTTAGGGGGCGGAATTTAATCCGCTTTTGCGGCATTCAATCCGCGGTTTCATTTTGAAAAATCAAAGAGTTTTGCCGACGCTGAAATTTAAGATATTCAAAGTTGTAAGTATTTAAGGAGTAGAAATAAATGTTAGAAAATCACAAAATCTTCAAGACTGAAGTCGGTGGCAGGGAAGTCACCGTGGACGTGGGCAAGTATGCCCAGCAAGCAAACGGATCGTGCGTTGTAAAATG
>CAKQXZ010000039.1 GCA_934292955.1 uncultured Clostridia bacterium | reverse complement strand
CACGCGCGACGGCAAAAGAACGAAGCATTACGCTTACGTTAAAAAACTTAACGACGAATTAAGCCGTATAGAAAAGTTCTTCCTTAAAGCCGAACATAAAGGAGTAATGGTGCAGGGCGACGCGGGTTGCTCCGTTCCCGAAAGTAAAATAGTCTTATCTTCTTTTGGTAAAATCGGGTATATCGATTCGTGCGGGGTAATCGTCGGTTGCTTTAATTATGCGGGTAAGAATATGTATTATATCGTAAACGGTTCGCCCGTAAGTTACAGAACTGCAGAACTGCGTTTCACCGAAGAAATCTGCGCCGAAGTTTACGAACACGGGCAAAAAAACGAAATGCGCGCAAAAGAGCTTTCGCTTGTTTTAGACGGCGGCGAAGGCGTTCTCATTGTGGAAAAATAACGTTCGGAGTGTATAAAAATGAAAAAAATAACGGCATTGATAATATCTTTACTGTTATCCGTCATATTCGCTTTTTCGTCGGGTTGCGTTTCTTCGGGAGATAATTCTTCTTCGGGAACAGGCGGAGATTCTTCGTCGTCGGGCGGCGGAGATATCGTTCTGCCCGAAATCGTTACCAACAAAACTTATAATTCGTTCTGGATGAAACAGTTCGATCATAAAACCATGCCCATTGCAGCCTATAACGGCGCGCCGCCAAAAACGGGCGATTACAGCGTTTCTATGATAACCGACTCTCATTACAAAGCAATTGCGGAATCGGGAATAAACACTGTTTACGGGCTTTACGAGCGAGCCGAAAACAATCCCGAAGAAATTAAAGCCGCTCTTAAATTATGCGAAAAGTATAATCTTTCTTACGTCGCTGTCGGCAACGGGCTCGGTTCTTTTACCGATATAAGTCTTGCCGAAACGTCTCTTTATCAGTCGCTCATAAAGAACAAATCGAGCGCGCTCGGCGGGCTTATAGTAAAAGACGAACCCAACGAAAAACAGTTTTCAAAAATCACGCAGTCAAAGCAGATTCTTCGCGAACTTTTCGGAAAGAAATATCTGTATCATTCAAATCTTTATCCAAATTATGCAACTAATGTGCAGTTGTACGGCGGAGACGATTATCCCGCGGACTATTCTTACGAGCAATACGTCGAAAACTATTGCAAAACTTACGCTCCGCAGATTCTGTCTTATGATTTTTATCCCGTTCATACCACATATATAAGTCCCGATTATTACGTCAATATGTCGGTCATAAGGGAATATGCCGCAAAGTACGAAATTCCTTTTTGGACGTATATCCAATGTTCGTCTTTCAGAAAGAAGGTAAAAGTTCCCGACGCGGGCGAACTCAGATGGCTTGTAAACAGTTCTCTTGCCTATGGGTGCAAGGGCTTGCAATATTTTACTTATGTAGACGCGTTATCGTCGGGCAACGAGCAGTTCAAAGGTTCTCCTATCGATAAAAACGGCAACAAAACTGTAACTTACGATTATATTTCCGAAATTAACAAGTTTGTCGCAAAAATCGACGAAGTTCTTATGTGTTCTTTCTCAAAAGGGATTATGATTGCGGGCGAAACCCCGTGCGAAATTCCCGAAAAAGATATCCTTTCGTCTTACGGCGATCTTAGTTCCGTAAACGGCGAAAGCGTTCTTGTCGGTTGCTTTGACTATAAAGGCAAAAACGCGTACCATGTCGTAAACAACTCGCTTACCTGCAGTTCGGACGCAACGCTTACGTTCGGCAGCGAAGTGTTTGCAACTTGTTATTCTTCGTCCGCAACCGAAAACAAAAACGGCAAATCGCTGTCTTTCAATCTTTCCGCGGGCGAAGCCGTTCTTGTGGTAATTGGCTAAATTGAAATATATAAAATAAGCCAAAATATCGGATAAATATATTATTAAGTGTTTAGTGAATGAGTTCGGTATTGCACCGGGCTCATTTTTTCGTTAATAAGGTAATACTGCAATCTTTCATTAACAATACCGTACGTATATCGCGTGAACGCAACGAATCATTAACGAAAAACGGTCAAAAGACAAGGTTCGCTCTATTCTTGTAGGTGTAAGCATCTGAATATTAATTGCGATAAACTTGCAAGTTTTTGCAACATGAGTATATTGACTTGCGAAAAATATTAAACTATAATGATTGTGTTAACAGAAGAAAGGCGGTCGTGTATGTCCATTCATATAAAAAACCAGAGGTTTGTTATTGAAACCGAAAATACTTGTCTTGTTTTGAAAATATACAACGGATTCCTCGAACGGATATATTACGGCGCGAAAATTATCGATTACGATCTGGATTACTTGAAAAACGATCAGATATTCGGGTTTTGTCCTTACGATAAAAATTTAGGCTTACGTTATACTTATGCGAGCGGAAAATACGAATATTCGGGCGATAATTCGGGCGATACCCGTACCTGCGCCGTTAATATGACCGACGAAAACGGATATATAGGATGCAGACTGAAATACCGCGGTTACGAAAGGGTGCATTCTCTCCCCGAAGATTACGTAATGCCTGCGGTCCGCAAGCTTTCGGAAGGCGTTAAAATAACGTTATGCGACGAAGATAAAGGCATAACCGCAGATCTTTATTATTACGTAGCCGAGGAATGCGACGTGATTTGCCGTTTCGCTTGCGTTAAAAACGAGGGAAAAGGAAAAATTTCGCTCACGGCGGCGGCAAGTTTACAAATGGATTTTGAAAACCCCGATTTTGAAGTTATATCATACTCCGGGGGATGCGGTTCGGAATTCCGGCTTGAACGGCAAAAATTATTAAAGGGCAAATACGAAATAAGTTCTTCGGTGGGAATGACGGGGCATGCGTCGAATCCGTTTATAGCGTTATGTTCGCCTGCGGCGACCGAAGAATACGGAGATTGTTATGCGTTCAATCTTTTATACAGCGGCAATTTCAAAAATCTTTTAGATTACGATGAACGCAATTTTTTGCGTATCGTTTGCGGAATTAACGACAAAAATTTTAATTGGACGCTTGCAAAAGGGGAAAGTTTTTATACGCCGCAAGCAGTTGTGACTTTTAGCGACAACGGCATCGGCGGTGCGTCGCGCAATATGCATAAGCTGATACGCGAACGTATTTTACCGCCTCGGTTTAATAAGTCTTTGCCTGTTGTAGCCAATACCTGGGAAAGTTACGGTTTTGACGTAAACGAAGAAAAGTTTATAAAATTCGCCGAAAAAGCGGCTCTGATAGGCGCCGACACGGTAGTTCTTGACGACGGCTGGTTCCGTTGCGACGACAAAAGCGGTCTTGGGGACTGGCGATTAATAAAAGAAAAATTTCCGAACGGCTTGGATTTTTGCATAAAAAAACTGAGCGAGCTCAACTTGAACTTCGGCATATGGTTTGAACCCGAAATGGTAAGCGAAAGCAGCGCGTTATATTCTGCTCACCCCGAATGGGTGCTTAACAACGGCGACGCGGGCAGCGAAAGCCGCAATCAATACGTTCTGGACCTTGCAAATCCCGGCGTGGTCGAATATATAATAAATCTTATTACCGATTATTTATCGCGATATAAGATAACTTATTTGAAATGGGACGCGAACAGATATATTTCGGAGGCGGGCAGTAAATATATCAAAAATCAGGGAGAATTATGGCATCGTTACGTTCTTAATTTATATAAAATACTCGGCACCATAACCGAAAAATTTCCTGACGTGTGGCTCGAGGGCTGTGCGGGAGGCGGGGGGCGATTCGACCTCGGAATGCTTTATTACCAGCCGCTCATCTGGGTTTCCGACAATACCGATCCTTATGGCAGAGCGTTTATGCAGTACGACGCTACGATTGCTTATCCGATGCGGGTTTTAAGCTATCATTTTTCTGCGGACGAGGGGTATTCCGGTAAACATCCCGACGAAGAGTTCAGATTTTTGATTTCTCGTCTTGGCGGTTTCGGTTATGAACTCGATCTGACTGTTCTGTCCGATGAACAAATAAAAGAATATCGCGGTTTTTCCGATGACAGAAGAGCGGTGGCGGCTTATATAGAAGACGGCGATTTATATCGTCTTGAAACCGACAAAAGATTTTATTACGCGGTTCTTAACGTTTTACCCGACCGCTCGTCGGCGTTGTTTACGTTCTTGCAGACGAATTCGCAGCCGCGCACCGAATGCATTAATATAAAAATAAAAGGATTAAAACCCGAAAGTTTATACGAAATAGGCGATTACGGGCTGAAACTGCACGGCCGAACGCTTGAAAAAGCCGGACTGAAAATAGCCGATCTTTTATGTCCTCACTGGAAAGGTGACCGAATCGGCGGGGTTTATCTTAAAAAAGGCAAAACGGGCAGCGGTGTTTCGTTTATTATAAAGGAAGTAAAATAGGGACATATAATGGAAGATTCGAAAGAACGCGGGTTTCAATATCGCTTTTTTCAAAAATACGAACGCGACGATTTCAAATTGACTCAATACGGATATCATAGGTGGAGCAAAGAAACATCCCATGCGCCCACCATAAAAGACAGCTACGTCCTGCACGTAGTGCTTGACGGTAATGGTTACGTCCGCGTGAAGGGTAAGCAATATCCTGCTAATAGCGGAAATGCTTTTTTGATACGTCCGGGCGAGCTTATCGATTATTATTCGGATAAAAAGAATATATGGTCGTATGTATGGCTTGGTATAGACGGTAATTCGGCAGAAGAGTATTTCAGACGGTGCGGATTCGACGAATATAACTACGTTCTTGTTCTAAATGACGTTACCGAACTGCGCTCCATAATAAAAGATATGCTTTGTCGCCCCGAAATGAATTACCCCGATTATTACGTCATAGGAAAAGCTTATGAATTTTTAGATTGTTTTCTTTCGAAAATAATAACGCAGAAAGGTAAGCGCGAGGTTAAATACAGCGATAATCTGAACAAAGTTATAGAATATATTCATAAAAACTATTATCGCGATCTTTCGATAACCGAAATATGCGAAAAATTCGGGTTTGAACGAAGCAGTTTATACCGTATGTTCAAAAAACAGTTCGGTGTTTCGGCGCAGGAATATATATTAATTTATCGGCTCGAGGTAGCCGACAACTGCATAACGCACACGTCTATGTCGTTCAAAACCATAGCGGTTGAGTGCGGATTTAATAATTATGCACATTTTAGCGGAAGTTTTAAACGCTATAAAGGTTATTCTCCCAAAGAATATCGCGAAATGGTGAAAAAACAAAAACTTTTGCAAATGAATAAAAATCAATAAACGGAGGAATTGATGATGAAAAGAACAAGACTCGCGGCACTGTTTATGTGTCTTGCAGGACTGGTGTTCGCACTTACAGGCGTTGCCTGTATAAGTGACGACCCAAACGAAGAGTGGTCGTTCACGGCGAACGTACCGGTCGTGTGTGAAGAGGGCGATACCGTGAACATAACCCTTAACGTGGAAGGCGTTACGGGTTGGAGCGTGGTTTACGATGTAACCGTCAACGGCAAAAGCGTAACGGTGGGAGAAGACGGTAAATTCGTTCCGACCGTTACAGGCGAATACTCTGTTAAAGTCACGGTAACCTATTATGGAGAGAGTCAGGAAAAGACTTACAAGCTGAACGTAATCAAGGACGCAACCTCACCGGTAGTCACTTCGCCTATAAACGATAAAACAGCGGAGAAAGGCGAATATAATTTTACCGAGGATCTTGCTTCTATAGTTGCAACCGACAATAAGACTACGGCCGAAAATATTAAAAAATCGATAGTTTCGGTAACTCTTGACGGCTCGGCTCTTCAGGTAAGCGAAAACGTTTGCAATTTCGAACGCGCCGGCGAATACAATGTAAGTTACAAAGTCGAAGACGAAGAGGGCAACTCGGTTCCTTTGTCTTACATGATAACCGTAAACGGACTTTATTTAAACGAAAAAACTTTTGTAAGCGGAACTTTCCAGCTTGCCGAATATGAAATAGCAAGCGTTCGCGCATTCGGGTATGAAGACGCAACCGTCAAGACCGAGATTACGCAGGACGGCGAAACAAAAACCGTAGCACAGGGCGATAAGGTGAAATTCGTTTCCCTTGCCGACGTAACCCTTAAATACACGCTTGTTTCGGGCGAAGAAGAAAAAGAAATTATAGAAAAAACCATTAAAGTAACCGCTCTCGATTTGATGCTTTCAGAGACAGATTTTAAAGTAACCGAAGGCGATGAAATAATAATTCCCACGGCTACGTTGTCGCACGAAACCGAAGGCGTTACGGTAACCGTTAAAGTAAGCGGACAATATCAGGAAGAAAAAGAAGTTGCGCAGGGCGAAAAACTCAATGCGGCAAGCGGCGTTACCGAGATTGTATTCACCGCAAAAAATGCAGACGAAAGCTTTTCTTTGTCGCGCACGGCTACCGTTGTGGCAACAGGCAAAGACGGCGCCGACAACCCCGATTTCAACGTTCCCGCCTGGGGGCAGAGAATTGGCAACGAAGAACTCAACGACGACCCCGCTTTCGTAAAATCGGGCAAATATTCGGCAAAACTTACGTTCGGGCCGAAGAGACCTAATCAAAACACACATGCGGCGGGTTTCTGCTATTGGGAAAATCAGGTAAAAACCGCTGACGTAGAGGGTGCTAACGGGCTTTCGATGTGGATTTACTGCGGTAAGAAAGACGGCGCTTATATAGTTGCAAGCATAGCTACAGGCGCCGGCGATAAGTACTCGGGAGCAAGAATTTCTCACGTAATTAAACTTGTTAAGGGTTGGAACGAAGTTACGATTAATTTCGACTATCAGATTTACAATCCCGGCGCAAAGACCGTTAACGAAACCAAGTTGGCTGCGCTCGACATTAAAAACGGTATAAGCGAATTGTGCTTCTACAGAGTAAAGAAAGGCGCCTATACCAACTGGAACAGCGTAAACGGCGGCAACTATACCGAGTACATTTATGATAAAGAGCTTTCTGTTTATCTCGACGAAGTAAGAGTTAAAAAACTCGAACTTCCCGACGGAGTATATTTCACGTTTAACGAACCGATTCCCGCAACCGGAACTCTTAACGGCACGGCTACCGTAGCAGCTCCGCGTATGCTCGTAACCGAGGGCGTTACTTTAACCGTTAAAGTAACCGCTCCTGACGGAACGGTTGCAGACGCAAACGTCGGCGACGAATTTGCTTTGACGCAAAGCGGACGTTATATAATCAGCTATAAAGCCGAAAAAGAGGGTAAACCCTCGCAAGAAATCAGTTTTGAAGTTCTTGTTCCCGCCGAGGGCGAATTCTTATCGTTCGAAACCGTAAACGGCGCAGTTCCCGATTTAACTGGCGATATATACGGTTCTATGACGGTTAATACCGACTTACAATATGTAAAATCGGGCAGTCAGTCGGCAAAACTCACGATCGGAACGGCTAACGGTGGTATTCATCAGGCAGGTTTTGCTCACTGGAACGACGCCCGCCATATACCCAACATCGAGGGCGCTACGGGTATTACTTTCTGGATGCATTCCGACGTTGCCGCTTATGTTTATACGTTTATCGGCACGGGAAGTTCTGATTATAACGGAGCGAAACAAGCCAAACCCATAGCCGTGAAAGCGGGCTGGAACTTTATAACCATCGATTTCCGCTACGATATGGCTCAAAGCGGATTGAACATTTCAAGCGGTATTTGCGAACTGTTCTTCAGACTGGGCACCGATACGAACGGAGGCGATATGGAAGGCGGCGTAAACGCCATATTATATCTCGACAGCGTGTGCTTCGCGGCTTTACCCGAAAGAGTAGTTGAAAACCTTGCGATAGATTTCACCAATATATCGCTTCCCGCCGATAAAGAATTCGGTAACGTTGAGCTTTGCACCGACGAGCAATACACCAAAAACGGCAAACCGAGCCTGATGCTCGAAATGACGGCTAACGAAGCCGAAAACAAAAATATGCGCGCCTGCTATTCGGCATGGACAAAAGGGATAATGCTTACGAGCGGCGAAAACGCGGTTAAGTTTGAAGTTTATGCCTCGCGTGACGGGTTTGTTTCTTTCGAGTTCGGTACCGGCGGCAATGCGGGCGGCGGAGCATACGGAGGCGTTAAATTCGCCAAAGTAATAGAACTTAAACAGGGTTGGAATACCGTAACGCTTACGTTCGACGCAACCGGCACTTCCGGCGACGTGAACGGCGCGGTTCTTGCCGACGGAATAGTTCATTTCGGCGCGACTGCCGTTAAAGCTCTCGATTCCGCGGTTGTGGGTAACGACCACTACGCCGACGTGGCGACAGAACCGCTTACTCTCTACGTAAGCACAATGCTTGCCATAAAGTCGTAAAGAAGAATTATCGGGCGGATTTTTTCCGCCCGATCTAAAAAACGGAGAAAAAAGAATGTTAAAAAACAAAGGGAAACGGCTTAACGCGGCTAAAAAAATCGCTATAACCGTATCGGTATGCGCATTGCTCTTTACAAGCACGGCATGCGGCGGGAACAACGGTAATAACGTAAAAGCGGAAGCCTTGATATGGAGCTCGCCGTCTACGGTAAAATATATGCTCGATGACGCGCCCGTTACCGATTACGGCAGAGAAATGAATCTTTCGCTTGCCGCCAACGAAAAAGAAAGCGCGCAGCTTACGGTTACGCCCGAAGTCAATATAAAGAATTACGAAATTTCGGTAAGCGATTTAACGGGCGAAAACGGAAACGTCATTTCAAAAGACAACGTTTCTGTATTCGTAGAAAAGTATCTAAATGTTTCCACGGTTACAACGACGTTCCGCGCGGGGTATTATCCCGACGCGCTGGTTCCTTACGGAAGCGTTAAGCAGGCAAAAGAAGACAGAATAAAGGCCGGTCAGAACCAAACGTTTTTATTCACTGTAAGCGCGCCCGAAAACGCGGTTGCGGGTAAGTATTCGGCAACGGTAACGATAAAGCTTAACGGTAAAACACAAACCACTAAACTTAACGTAACAGTTTACGATTTTGCCATTCCCACCGAAAGTCATTCGCGCACCTCTTTCTTTTTATGGTACGACCAGTTCATGTATCAGTGCGATAACGTAACCGACGAACTTATCGATAATTACATCGATTTTATGCTCGATTACCGCGTCAATACCTCAATCGGCAGAACAGGACAGTATACCGGCAAAGAGCTTATTAAAAAGCATATAGAATTTGCAAAAGACGAGCGGGTTAATACCATCGATCTTCCTTTTGTTTACGTAACCGATACGGTAGACGGTAAGAATTTTACTTCATTTGATTACGACGGGCTTAAATATTTTTTAAGCGAAATAATAAGGGCAAGTTCAAACGAGAATAACTACGTAAAAAAATTCAAACTTTCTTTCAACGCGCTTGACGAACCCGGTACGGGCAAATACGAAAACGTGCGCTATGTCCACCAAAGATTTTTGCGCTTGAAAAAGGAACTTGCCGCCGATGAAACGCTTTTCCCCGTTGGCGCCAAAGATGATGTAAAAGCCGCGCTTTTGCAAATTCCCAACGCCTGCACCACCAACTATAAAGAGGTGCTCGACCGTCACGAACGCGGTGACGATTACGGTGTGGATTCATGGTGCGGAACTTACGACTGGTACGATTCGGCGTCTAACCGTTATCGTCTGGAACAGGCGACAGAGAAAGGCGACGGCTCGTGGTGGTACGGATGCATACAGCCCACAAACCCGTATCCCACTTATCATATAGACGACAACTTATTAAGCGCGCGTGCTCTGAACTGGATGATGATGAACTACGGTATACAGGGCAATCATTACTGGTCGGTTAACATCTGGTCTGTTTACAGCGGCAAATATACTTACCGTGACGTATGGAATGAAGCTCTTGCGTTTCCCGGTGCCGTGGGCGACGGTTATCTTATTTATCCCGGTTCGCGATACGGACTGGATACCGCTATAGCTTCCATCCGTCTTGAAGCCATTCGCGACGGACTTGAAGATTACGAATATCTGTATAAACTTAAAACTTTAACCGAAGAACTTGCGGGAAAGTATGACGTTTTCGATTACAATTTTAACGAAAGCATGCAGGTCTTATACGATCTCATTTATCAAGGAACCATAATTCATAACGATATAGAAGCGTTTGCAACCGCGCGCGAAACGGTTGCAAAACTTATATCGCTCGCACAGGAAGACGTTCTGCTTACTTTCGATCGCTCGGCTGCAAACGGCAAAGTTTCGGCAAAAATATACGCAGGTAACGACGTAACCGAAGTCATGGTTGGCGGCACTGTTGCATCCAAAGCCAAAAGCGGCGAGGGTAACCTTTTCTATGCTGCATTTTTCCCTGATAATTACGTGAAAGTTTCGGTTAAAAAAGGTAACAGGACTTTTGCGGAAGATATTTATGTGGGCGGATTGAACGTGCTTATTAACTCTTTCGAAAACGAAAACGTTATAAGCGGTTTGATTTGTTCGGATGAAAGCGAGTTTGACGAAGTAAACGATACCGTGGCTTCCATTTCGGCACAATATGCAAAAAACAACGGGTCGCTTAAAATTTCGTGCGTTAAAGGTACGTCGAAATCGTATAAAAACTCGGTTACTCTTTCTGCTCAGAACGGAGTATTGACCGATTCTTCCAGATTCGGGCATATTTCGTTCGATGTATATAATCCGCAAAGCTCGGCTATAGAAGTTTTTGTAACGCTTAAAAACTCGGAAGGTCGGCTGACGTTGGTTTCTTCGGTCGCCAGACCCGGGCAGTGGACTAAAATTTCGTTGCAGCTTGCAAGTCTCGGCGCGTTCGATATGAGTTCTTTACAAAGCGTTACGATTGCGTTTTCGCCCATTGAAGAACTTAACACTTTCGATTTGTTCGTCGATAATCTGACTATGACGGTGCGAGGTGAAGTATGAAAAAGATTTTATCCGTAATAATTGCTGTTGTAAGCATTTTCGGCACCTGTCTGTCGGCCGGGTGCGGCGGCAGTAAAGAAGAGCCGTTTATCGGTTTGTACGACGAAAAAGAGACGGAAGAAATAAAATATACCTATACGAATGACAACATGCTTTACGATTTTGAAGAAAAAGAAGCGTGCGTAAGGAATATGACGTTCGACAGCGTTTTCGGCAATGCCTCGCTTAACACCGACAAAAAATACGTAACCTGCGGCAACGGCAGTCTGAAGCTGGACGTTTACGGCAGAACCGACGGCAGCTGGTCTATTACATATTTCGATATAAACAGCGAATATTCCGATTTTACAAAAGTTAAAAGCGTTAAGCTCGACGTTATGTATATAACGGAAGATTCGAGCGAACGCACGATTTCGTTCGGAGTGTGGTCGAGCAACGGCAACCGTTGCGAAACAGCAAGCAGAGTTCGTGCGAAAAGCGGAGAATGGTACACCTACGATATGCGCATGCACGAAACCATGGAAGCATGCACTATAGGCGGAGTATGGAAGTTTAATCAGAAATGGAAAAAAAGTTATATGAAAAACATGACGAGAATCTATATTTCTCTTCCTCCGTTTTCGCAAGGGCAAAAACCCGTAACGGTATACATTGATAATATCCGCGTTGAATATCTTTAATATTGTTTACAAAAAAGGAGAACATCAAAATGAAAATTAAAAGAATTTTAACGGGTGCGCTTGCGGCGGCTTTATGCTTGTCTGCTGCGGCGTGCGGCGGTAACAAAGGTAATACGGTTACGGAAGACCTTAATCATATCGAAATGTACGTTATGGATGCGGGTTATCGTACCGAAGTGTTTGATAGACTTGCCGAAGCATTCAAAGCGCATTATCCCGACGTGACGATAAAAATTACGCCGGCAAGCGAGATAAACTCCAAGCTTACAAGCGAACTTTCGCGCAAAAACGGCGTGGGAGATATATGGTTTGCGGGTGAACAGAATATCATTCGTCTTATTGAAAAAACAAAAAGTTGCCCGTTAACCGATATGACGGATCTTATGGGCATGACGGCGCTCGGCGAGGAAAAAACGCTTGAAGAAAAACTTACGCCGCGCTATAAATATTACGATACTTATAATAATAAATACTATTCCATAAGCTGGGTTTATGGTGCTTGCGGCATTATGTACAACGCAGAT
This sequence comes from uncultured Clostridia bacterium, assembly GCA_934292955.1. The sequence goes on along the minus strand of CAKQXZ010000039.1, from coordinate 5,524 downwards.
TACCTCACCGAAGCGCAGGAACCCAAAACCACCAAACAGTTTATCGAATTGGTTAAAAACATTGCCGGCGGTAAGGTTGAAGGCATTCCGAAATCGGTAAAACCCATAATATGGTCCGGCGAGAATGCCCCGGGATATATGTCGTACGCAATGGAAACATGGAAAGCGCAGTATATGGGCGTAGATAAATACGACGCCATGGTTAACTATTGCGAAGACGGTAATTATACCTACGAACTGCTCAACGACGACGGCGTGTTATATGCTTACCAAACGGTTAAAAAAATAGCCGACCCGAGTTACAGCGTAGACGGCTCAAGCGGTTTTCAGCATACTCCCGCGCAACAGGACTTTTTGCGCGGCGCGGCTGTGTTTATGCCCAACGGAGATTGGATAGAAACCGAAATGCGCTCTTCTGCCGACGAATCGAGCATAACGCAGAACATCAGATTTTTACCCACTCCCATAGTAAGCGAACTCGGCGTAAAACTTCGTCTGGGTGGAGCCGATGCAACCGAAGCGGAACACGAAACCATGCTTATAGCCGTTGTTACCGCTATCGATGAAGGCAAAACCGACGAAGAGATAAAAACTGCGTATCCTTCTCTTTCGAATGCACAAATTAATGCGGTTCGCGAAGCGCGCAGAGTTGTTTATACGCTCGGAGCATCGCACAGAATTTACATTCCCGCCTACTGCAAAGCAAAAACAGCCTGCTACAATTTCATACGCTTTATGGCAAGCGACGAGGGTATAATGCTATTCCGCAAATACGCGGGTTCGCACTCGCCGTTTGAATACACCAATGTGCCTGAAAACGAAGATCTTACCGTTTTCCAGAAAAGTCAGGACAAAGTTTTAAAAAATTGCAGCCTTATTTACGATACGATAACAAAATCGCCGATACGCGCGTATAATACCATTTCGTCGGATAGCGGCGCATTTGCCGAATTTTTCGTCGATTCTTCAAAAACCGCGGAAGAGATGCGAAGCGATTATTACAACACTGCTTCGTCCAAATGGGCGGCAATGCGACGTATAGCCGGAGTATAATTTATAAAATGGCGGAGCTGGTTAAAAAAAGGTCGAAAACAAGCAGGGCGGGCGTTATTTTTGCCATAACCTTTCTTGCTTTTCCCGTTTTACAATTTGTGGTTTTCTATCTGGGCGTAAACGTAAAGTCGTGGATTTCGGCGTTTCAGCTCGAAACGGGCGGAACCGATTTCGATTGGTCGTTTATAAATTTTGAATTGTTTTTCATCGATTTGAAATCGCCCAGAAGCGAAATGCTTACTATAATCAAAAACACGTTTATTACGTTCGGCGTGTATGATTTCATCTCGTTGCCGCTGTGCGTATTCTTTTCGTACGTGCTTTTTAAAAAGTTGCCGGGTTGCGCATTTTTCAGGGTGGTATTTTATCTTCCTTCGCTTATAAGCATAGTTGCGCTGACATTGGTGTTTTATTATTGCGTGGATATAAAAGGTCCGTTAGGTGCGCTTGTTTCGGCATTCGGCGGGAAATATTCGTCGCCGTTTGAATACCCGTCTACCGCGTTTTCCGGGGTAATGGCGTATTGCGTATGGTCGGGCTTCGGGTATTCCATAGTACTTTTATCAGGCTCGATTTCGCGGTTGCCCGTAGATATTTTTGAAAGCGCGAAAATAGAGGGGTGCGGACTGGGGCGCGAATTTTTCTTCATAGTGGTGCCGCTGCTCGCTCCTACCGTTTCTACGTTGTTCATTCTTAATTTTGCCGCGGCGTTTACTATGTGGACTCCCGTTCAACTGCTTACCGGCGGCAATAAAGATACCGCGACCATAGGTTTTTATATCTTTCGCCAGACGCAGAACGAAAACTATAACTATCCCGCGGCCATAGGATTGCTGGTTTCGGCTGTGGTGGTGCCCGTTGTACTTATATTGCGCTTTATTTCCGCCAGACTGTTCGAGGAGGTGACCTTTTAATGAAAATCTCAACCGCGGTCAGGAAAGGAAGAGCCATAAAACGAGGCAAGGGCGAAAGAGTTTTCATGGGGATAATGTTCGTGTTGTTCACGCTTTATGCTCTTTCGGTGATTCTGCCGTTTCTGTGGATTTTAATGAATTCGCTTAAGAGTAACGATGAATTTTTCGTTGACAGAAACGCATTTCCCGTCAATTTGCAATTCAAAAACTACGGCGAGGCGTTCACCGCTATAAACTATAACGGAACCAATCTTGCGGGGATGTTTTTTAACAGCATATTTTTAACTGTGGAAAACTCTATTGCGGCGGTGGTTTTTCCGCTTATGGCGGCTTATGTTGTGGCGAAATACCCATATAAAATATGCAAATTTCTTTACGGCCTTGCGCTCGTGGTGCAGGTATTGCCCACGATAGGCGCGCTCCCCGTGGAATATCAACTGGTTTACAATCTCGGCTTAAACGATAATTTGTTTTTTATATGGCTGCTTGCGGCCGGCGCGTTCACTTTTAACTTTTTGATTTTGTACGCGGGCTTCCGCTCGATAAGCTGGACTTACGCCGAATCTGCAATGATTGACGGTGCCGGGCATTATACGGTGTTTTTCAAAATAATGTTGCCGCAGGCAAAACCGTTTATAACCGCAGTGTTCATTACCACGTTTATTTCGCAATGGAACAATTATACGACTCCGTTTTTGTACCTCGATAAACGCCCGACGTTGGCGCTCGGTCTTTACGAATTCCAGCAGAAACAGCTTTACGCTACGAATATGCCTCCGCTGTTTGCGGGAATAATTCTTTCAATAATCCCCATAGGCGTGCTGTTTTGCGCAATGCAGAAAACCATTATGGAAAATACTGTGGCGGGCGGAATAAAAGGCTGAAAAGGATTACGGCTTTTTTCTGTCGGCGTTATAAGAGTATATAAGATTAATTGACTAACTCGGAAAAGTAGTATAAAATTAAAGCATAAAAAAATTCGCCCCCTTCGGGGCGAATTTATTTAACGGGAAAAAATATGATTGAAAAATTAAAAACCGCAGTATGGGCAAAGGGGCAAAAACACGAAAAAAACCGCTCGTTTATATTCGTTCTCGATTTGAATAAAACGCAAAAAGGTGAAATCTGTATATCGGCTTCGTCGTGTTATAAACTTATTGCCGACGGGAAACTTATAGGTTTCGGACCGTCGCGCGCGGCGCACGGCTTCTGCAGGGTAAATACTTATTCGTTTACCTCGCGCTATATCGCGGTCGAGGTGCACAGCCATTACGTAAAGAATTTCTGCTGGGTTAAGTGTGAACCCTTTTTTGCCTGTGTTTTGGAAACCGAGGACGGGCGCGAATACTTTGCCGAAGATTTTAATTGCTATACTCTTGCCGATCGTGTTCAGAAAGTTCAGCGTTATTCTTTTCAGCGCGGCTTTACCGAGGTTTATGTAAACTCCCGCGATCGCTCAGAATTGTACTTAAATAATCCGCTTCCGCCTTTTTCTTATACGGAAACCGAAGAAGCCGCATTGCCTCGGGTTTTACCGTCGTTTACGGTAAATCCTACGCTTAATGTACTTCTGCCTGCGTCTTGCATAGATAGTGGAATAGCCGTAAAAAACGCAGATTTGCCGATTTACATCGATCGCAGCGAAACGCAGGTAGGCACGGTTCTAGAGGGCTTTTTACGTGAAGAATGGCAGGCTTTTCCCAGCGACGATATAAGCCGCTTATCGTTTGTTTCGGAAAAAATCCCGACAGATAACAATATGGGCAAAAAGACGTTTTCTGAAGAGAAGTTTGATTATTTATACAAGACTTACGATTTTTTGCACATAGTTGCGGGAATTACGGAACTTGAAATTACCGCCGAAAATGCCGGCGAAATATACGCGACGTTTGACGAAATCTTAGAAGATGACGAATTGAAAACGCTAAATCCGTTCCGGGGTTCCGTTGCGAACGCTTTCAAGTGGACGGTTAAAAAAGCGGGCGTCTACGCGCTTTCGACATTTGAACCTTACGCGTTCAGGTATTTGCGCATTATAAATTCGGCGGGAATAATTGTTAAAGTTAAAGTGCGCGCGTATGAAAACCCCGAAGCGAATAAGTTGGTTTTTTCGTGTGAAGATAAGCGCGTCGAAAATATTATGGAAGCAGCGCGCAGAACTTTTGCGCATAACGCCGTAGATTTGCTTACCGATTGTCCCTCGCGCGAGAGGGGAGGCTGGCTTTCGGACAGCTACTTTTCCTCTGTTGCCGAGCGGGTTTTTACGGGTGATAACAAGGTGGAAAGGGCGTTTTTGCAAAACTATGTTTATGCCGACCGAAGCGACCATCCGCGTGGCATGATTCCGCGTTGCTATCCCGCCGATTATTACGAAAAGGACGGATTTATTCCCAACTGGGCGATGTGGTACATTCTTGAAATTTATAAGTATTACACGCAATACGGTGCCGACGAAACGGTTGAAAGCGCGCGTGCCAACGTAGAGGGAATATTGGAGTATTTTGCGGGCGCAGAAAACGAATACGGCGTTTTGGAAGACTTAAAAGGCTGGGTTTTCATTGAATGGAGCGAGGCGAACAATCCCGAACACATTGCCGGAATAAACGTTCCGTCAAACGCATGTTATTACGCAACGCTGCTTGCGGCTGACGAAATATATAATATAGCGGGGCTTAAAGAAAAAGCACTTAAGATAAAAGACTTTTTGTTTTCGCACGCGTTTGTCGACGGATTTTTTGTAGATAATCTTGTAAGAAACAAAAACGGGGAACCGGTTCCCACCGAATATTATACGGAAACCTGCCAGTATTATATGTTTTTCTTCAGGTGTGCCGATAAAACCACACATGGAAAACTGTTTGAAAAGATGATTGATTTATACGGAAAAGGCAAAAATGCCGAAAACTGTTCCGATAAAAAACAATTAGCTCCATCGAATATGATTTACGGCGTGTATATGAGGTTGGAACTTTTAATGCGCGAGGGCAGACGAAAGGACTTGTTTGAAGAATGCATGCGTTATTTCTACGGCATGGCTGAAAAGACGGGTACTCTTTGGGAAAATCTTTCGTCTTCGGCAAGTTGCGACCATGGTTTCGCTTCGTATGTTTCCCGATTTATTATTTATGCTCTTTTCGGGTTCGATGTATTGGCACCGGATAAAGGCTCGGAAAAATGCGGAATAGGATTAAACGCGAAAGCCGTTTTGCCGTTTAAAGAAAAAGAGATTATTTTGTCTGCATTATAAAAAATAGCAGACAGTTTTGATATTTTCACGGCGAGCAGAGCAGCGTTCGTACAGACAAGGGGCATTTGATACGAAAAAAAGAGCGTGAAAACCTTGTTTTTTAATTTCACGCAAAGGAGTGGCAAACAGACTTGATTTTTTGAGAAATTTATGGTAGAATATAAAAGACAAAACGTATCATATATTGATACGCTAAGCTATTAACGCCGAATAACCTGCAAAAAAATGCGAGACACAGGCAAAAGGAGTTGACAAGGTATGACAAGTCTGCGACAATCATTAGCAAGCAAGCAAGCAAGCAAGCAAGCAA
>CAKQXZ010000038.1 GCA_934292955.1 uncultured Clostridia bacterium | reverse complement strand
CCTTTGCGTCTGGTTTCAAACATTCCGCGTTTTACTTTTTGGGCAAGTTCTGCCGAATAATACTCGGCATAGCCTTCGAGCATACTTTCAAATATAATCGCTTCGGGCGTGTCAGGAATGTTTTCCATAGCGGATAACACTTTAACTCCGTTGTCTTTCAATTCTTTTTTGTGGATAGCCGTTTCATAGCGATTTCTGGCAAAACGGTCGAATTTGTACACAATGATATAGTTCCATTCTTTTCGATTGCTGTCTTTCAGCATACGTTGAAAATCGGGGCGATTATCGTTTCTACCTGTCATTGCTCGGTCAATGTAAGTGTTTAGAATAAGAATACCGTTTCTTTTAGCGTATTCTTCGCAAACACGGAGTTGTCCCTCGATAGATTGTTCGTTCTGGCTGTCGCTTGAATAGCGGGCATAAATTACTGCTGTTTGCATTTTGTTTATAATACCTCCATAAGTTTCTTGAATTCAGAGTAATTTATTTTTACGGAAAAAGTAAGAAACCCCGCCTTGTACAAATCGAAAGGAAATCCCAACGAAATGTAAAGCGGGGAGTATTTAACATTACTTGTGCCATAAATAATAAAAACTCTTTTAACCGAAACTTTTTTATTTACACCCCCACAACTATCGGGAAAAGTCAACGCCGTCAAACAAAAGGCTTTTAGTCAAAAGCAATAAAAATTATTGCCGAAAGAAAAAATATTACGTTGAAGTAAAAATAAGCCGCTTTCGGTTCAATGAAACGTTTGATTGAATAACCGAAAGCGGCTTTGAAATTTTAAGTTATATTTTTTCGTTTGACGGCACAGACTTTTTCTGATACTATACCAACCCATAACACAATATGGTTTTAGTTTTGATTTATTAGGGTGAAAATGAAGATAAGTATATTTTTTGATAAGGCATAGTTTCTAACGTTCTGTTGAAAATCCGTTTATAATGCAAGAAAAACGGAGGCAATGACAATGGCAAAAATGAAAGAGATTCAGTTAAATGACAATGATACAGGTTTGAAAGTGTTTGTAAGCGGAGAACCCGACTTGTCGCTCATTCCCGAAAGCCTTATGGACTGTTTTATAGACGCGATAATTGAGTCGATAAGAAAGAAATATCAAATAAAAAAATAAGAGAGCCGTTTTTTGGCTCTCTTGTTATATATGAAATTATCAGACTTAAAATTCTGCATTTGAAATAATATATTCGGGGTTAATGATATGTGTTTTTCTTATTTTTGTCTGATATTGCCGCGGCGTGATATGCGTAAACCTCTTGAAGATATAAGAGAAATATTGCGCGCTGTCAAAGCCGAGCGTATCGGAAACCTGTTGAATCGAAACGTTTGAATTTTCAAACATAACCAACGCTTCGATAACTCGTCTGCGTAACATATAGTTGATTATGGACATCGAATAATTCTTTTTGAATTGATGGCATACGTGACCTACGCAATAACCGAGGGACGACGCGATATCCTCTAATTTTATATTTTCTCTGAAATGTTCGTCAACGTAATTTTTAACCGACTCGGCTAAGGTTGCGGACTTGTTTTCCTTTGTTTCTTTATTATCCGAAGCCAAAAACATACGAGTGGTTAAAATCAACAGAGTTTCCAACTCGTTTTTCATCAACTGTTTGAAAGCGTATTCGTTTTTCATCGGGCTTTTTATCGGGATATCTTTGTATCCTTTCTGATAAAAGTTGTCCGCATAGTTTTTAACGAGCATATTTATTACTTGTACTTGCTCGTCGGATATTTTCTGTTTTTTCAGCGTTATAAGGCTATCGTTAAGTCCGTTGCAGGCAAAAGTTATCGCAATCGATAAAGAGTGGCATTTATCGGGGTTCATTGCGTGCATAATATTCGGCGGAACGATTATGTATTCGCCGGCAGACAAATTAAAGTCCTTTGTACCCCCCCCCATGCCGATATCGGTGCTTACGACCATATTTCCGTTTATAACATAGAAAAACTCGTACAGGTCGTGCATTTCGCCGCGATAATGGTATTCGGGCAGCAAGTGATATTGATACAGAGATTCGAGAGCGACGACGTTAATTTCGTCTGTTAGTCTGTCTGCTATCAGATGATCCCCTGGCTCTGAATAAGAGAAAAATTTATAGTTCATATTATGATTTTAGCATACAATTTATCCTAAGTCAAGATTATATACAAAATCACTCAAAATTGTTATAGATAATGTAAATAAGAGGTTGTAAAATATTAAGCAGAAGATTTTGGAGCAATATTGCTTCGGAGGGAAAGAAAAATGATAAAAACCACTTCTAAAAGAAACATTTTTACCGTTTTGGCTGTTCTCTGTTTGTTATTTGCTTGTATTTTTCCCACATTAAATAAAGTTACGGCAAAAGCAGACGAGGGGCAGACTGTGGACGTGTTTTCCGTGTCCGATATAGGAATGGGTTATATCGGCGAGGCAAAAGAATATTCGGGTCTGGATAAAGATTACAGAATAAATTTCAGCGAAAATAATTCTTTGCAGTCTTTTATTTTCAAGTTCTATTATAAACCGAGCGGGTTGACGAGTTCCGACGCGATAGACGTAAGAATCGGGTTTGAAGATAATTGGAACAGCAAAGTCAGATTTGTGTTATCCGCAGACGGTAAAAATCTGAATTTAATGGTCGGAAACGAAGTTAAGCAGGTGTCCGAAAACGTTTTCACGGATTCGCAAAAAGAGTATTTCGTAGAATTTAAGGTCATAAGGACTGAAAACGGACAATCGTCTATCATCGCGAATGTTGACGATAACGAAAAAATCAATCAGACGATTGCCGATATAGGCGCTTATGACGATACGAATAATCGTATTCATTTTTATACGGCGACAAAAAATGTCTGGACGATAAGAGATTACAGAGAACTCGATTCCGTATATGACGAAGTTACGTTGCACGACCTTTATATGACGGATACAAGACTTCAGAAGGAAGAATTGATTTTGCCTGTTGGAACGGGTCAGTTCGGTTGTTGGAATTCGACGAACGTAAACAGCGACGTCGTTTTCAAGTTTTATTATAATACGGGTAACGACGTATCGAAAGACGATCCGTTCTATATAAGAATGAAAACAACGACGAGCGATCATATGTGGCTCGGAATAAGTATAAAATTAAACCATTTCGACACTTGCAATCTGACTATCGATAAAGAAGCGGACGGAGATAAAGGCGCGGTTACGGTCGGCAATGTATTTACGCAGGCGAACCACGAGTATTTTGTCGAAATAGGAGCGGTCGGAATCGAAGGGGACTTAGAATCGGGGTATATCTACGTAAAAGTTGACGGCAAACTCGCGATAGCGACGACTTACGATAAAAGCGTTTATTCGGGAAATTGGTTGTCTTTCTGGCAAACGAACAACGTGAGAGATAGAGTGATAAACGCCGCCGAAACCGTAGAGATATATAACGAAAACGATGAAATAATCGATAAATATTACGTACCTTATAAAAGCGTGATAGAAATTCCGCCTTACGAGCCGCAGGCGAAATCTGCCGATAAATACTATAACGATTACGAATATAAATATTGGTCGGCTAACGAAAAAGACGAATTCGATTTCGAGAACACCACGGTAAAAAAGGATATAGCGTTGAAACCGTATTATCTCGGAAAGAACGCAAAAGAATACGAAGTCACGTTCAAGGGTTATAACAGCGAGCAAAAAGTAAAGTATAGCAAAGACGTTTCGTTTACCGGGCCGTCCGTTCCCGAAAAGCCGCATTACAGAGGTCAATGGGAAGATTACGAATTGAATTTTGAAGAAGGGCAAGAGGTAAACGCGGAATATCACGCGATTCTTTATAAGGTTCTTGTAAAATTTACTTTCGACAGAAAGGAAAGTCAGGTGTTCTATTTCAGCGCCGATGATACTCAAGACGAAATAAATTCCGTTTTAAAAACGGTGCAAGGGCTTAATACGGATAAATCCTTATATAAATGGGATATTGAGCCTGTCGAACTGAAACTTGGTCAGGACTACGTGTTTACGTTAAGCAAAAACGATACGTCGTCGAAAACGAGCGGATGTTCGGGTAATATAACGTCGGGAGCGGGATTGTTTGCTCCGATTGTTTTATCAATCGTAGCCTTTGCCGTATATTCGACAAACAAAAAAAATAAACGTAGAGGTTAAAATTATGAGAAACAAATTAGTAAAATGTCTGGTTGCGATTTTATCTTTGTTTATGGCTGTTCTTCCTATGGCGGCTTGCGGAGATAACGGAGGCGGAAACGGAGATACCGACGCTTTATACGTCGTAGTAAGAGAAGCAGGCTACGGAAAATGGCTTGACGGTATTGTCGATAGTTATCAGAAGGAAACAGGTAAGAAAGTAGAGGTCGTTTACGACGCTAAAATAGATTCTCAGATGCAGTATTTGTTTTACGCGAACAACCCGCAATACGATTTGTATTTCTGCAATAACGCGGCGTACCTTTATAAATGGCAAAAAGACGGATATTTGTATCCTATAACGGGAATCGAGGACAGGCTCTCGGATTATATCAAAGATTACGGAATAATCGACGGAAGCCGTTACGTTATCGACCCGATGACTCCCGCGTTCGGCTTTGCTTACAACAGAATGATGTTACAGCAAATCGAGAGTAACGGAGAATATCAGAAAGGCGTATTCCCGACGACTTGGCAAGGACTTCTCGATATGTGCGAATCGATAAGAACAAACGGCGTAGGCGGAGATAAAACGATTAAACCTTTCGTTTACGGCGGAGCGACGGAAGATCTCGATATGATCTTCAAGACTTTGTGGGCGCAGGGTAACGGCGGCGCGGATTTCAGAAATTATCTCGATTGCAACGATACGGTCGAGAATTTCGCAAGCGACAGCAAAAAGGACGTTTTCATAAACGATTCCGTGAAAAACGCTTTGACTGCGATTTGTAACCTTTTGGACAGCGACGGAACAAGACCGCAGAATACGCCCGATTGTATATCTTTAACAAACATAGAGGCAGAACAGCAATTCATAAACGGGAAATGCGTTTTTGTCGCAACGGGCGCATGGTTTCCTATGGAAATGTCGGGTAGTTTAAAAGGCTCGTCTTTGGATTATGCGTTTGCAAACGTTCCCGCACTTGACAGCGCGGCAGAAAAAAATTCTCTTGTAAACATACCGTCCGAAGGATTCTTCATCCCCGCAAGTATGGAAGGAAAAGACGAAGCGGTTGCATTCTTACAGTATATGTTCAGAGAAGATAATTGCCGTAAATTGCACGTAACGTTGAATACGCCTGTTTCGGCTAAATACACTTTAACGGAAAGCGAATATGCGGAACTCTCCGAATGGGGTAAAGAATTATATAAAACCGCAGACGAGTGCAAGACTATAATCAAAGGATCGAGCAACAGACTTTTCCTTGTCGGCGGATTGGGTATGTTCAAGGATAAGTCGGGAACGAACCCGATAAATATTTTCGGTTATACTCATATGTATGATACGTCCAAAGCGACCTTCTTGGAAAAAGTCGATTCCTATTTGCAGGATAGTTACGCAGGATACAAAGCGAAATGGAAGGAAATAAGAAATGCCGCAGGGTATGAAGATTAAAAAGAAATCGACTATGACCGCTAAAAAAAGAAAAGACGCTATCTTTATTTACGCGGTCATAGCGTGGCCGCTTATCCACTTCTGTATGTTCTGGATATGGATGAACGCGTCGATGTTTGTCAATTCGTTCAGAGAGGTATTCGGCGGTGAATTTCAAAGCGGTTTTACGCTCGAAAATTACGCGGCTTTATTCAAGGCGTTTTCTCAGGGAAGTTGGGAAAACATAATAAATAAGTACGCGGTATTGCATAGTTTATCGCTGATTCCGTTGATAATCGTGATAAATATTCCGTTGACGTTGTTGTTTTCGTATGCAATATTCAGAAAATACAAATTTCATAAATTCTTTCAGATAGCCCTTTTCTGTCCTACGGTTATATCCGCGGTGGTTCTCTGCAAAACGTTCAGTTTAGCGGTTAATTCGACGGGGTTTATTCCCGAACTGATGAGAAAAATAGGTCTTGAAAACAAAATACCTACGGGTGGTTTCTTAGGAAACCCCAAAACAGCGTGGACGACTATTTTAGTGTTTTCCGTCTGGACGGGTATTTCTTCTAATCTGATTTACTTTTCATCGGCTATGGGCAGATTGTCGGGCGGAGTTCTCGAAAGCGCGGAAATCGACGGCGCAAGTCATATAAGGCAGTTCTTTTCGATTGCCGTGCCTATGATATGGCCGACCATAACGACTATAACCATTTCAAGCGTTTCGGCTATTTTCGGATGGTTTATTCCGACGCAGTTATTGACGGCGGGACAATACAACACGTCAACGCTCGGTTACATAATTTTTGTAAACGCGCAGAATCCGTCGGGAACGACTCTCGGAATAGTTTACGCTATGGGCGTACTCATTGCAGTATTCGGCTCAATGATAATGTTCGGTTTGAAAAAACTGATGGAATGCTTCTGGCAGGGGGTTGAATACTGATGGCTGATACCGTTTATCAAAAAAAGTGTAACAAAATAAAAATCAGGAGACCTTCGGACGTTGCCTTTCAGGTTGTATTGCTTATTTTAATGGCAATATTCTCGTTTTCCTTCATTTTTATGTTTATCTGGATGCTTTTATCGAGTTTTCGTACTTCCGCGTCGTTTAACGAAAGCCCCATAAGAATTTTTGATTTTTCGGGGCAAAGCGCGGCAACGCTTTTCGATAATTACAAAGCCGCGTTTTCGTTCGTCTGGACTACAATGAAAGACAGAAAACTGATAAGCGTCAATCTGCTCGGAATGTTCAAAAATTCGATGATATTGGTGGTTTTGAACCTTTTTATGGGTATTCTTTTTCCGCCGCTCGTCGGATACGTCGTCGCGAAATTCGACTTCAAATTAAAAAAAGTTATCAATTTTGCAGTCGTTATGACAATGTGTATACCTACGGTAGGCAGTCTTGTTCCGACGGTTAAATTGCTGAACACTCTGGCGTTACGCGATACGTGGCTCGGCATAATTCTTCTCGGTTCGGGCGGACTCGGAATGGGCGTGTTATTATACGGCGGATATTTTTCCGCTATACCGTCCGATTATATCGAATCGGCAACGCTCGACGGCGCGAATAATTTGCAGATATATCTGAAAGTAATGTTGCCGCAGGCTTTACCGTTGTTAATATCGTTGGGCATTATGTCTTTCATCGGATCGTGGAACGATTATACAACGCCGTTTATTTATCTGAGATATAATCCTACGGTGGCGACGGGCGTCGAATATATTTCGGCAAGGTCGCAAATCGACCTTAATCCGCCGATGTTGTTTTCCGCATTGTTTATAATGTCGGCATTTACGCTGATTATCTATGCTTGTTTCAGTAAAGTTATAATGAGCAGTATGTCGGTAGGCGGCGTAAAAGGATAATAAAATAAGTCGGGAGAAAAATAATGAATAAAAAATTTAAAAGAATAACAGGTTTAATCGCTACGATTTGCATGACGTTTACGATAGGAACGGGATGCGCAAACAAGGAGGATTCAACTATGAACAACGGAACTGTCGAAAAATCGATATTGCTTGATTACGAAGCGTATAAAGGCAAAAATAAGTTGCTGACGTCGGTTTGGGATTTCCCCAAAATGACTTATAACGAAGAAGCCGCTCTCGGAACTCGTTTCGATTGCGAAGAAAACAACGTTATAGCGGTAGATATGGTTAATGCGGGAATTGATATCGTTAATATTACGGGTTTAGGAACGAACGTCGGATACGACGGATTGCCCATTACCGATTTTTCAAAAGAATCCACGATCACCACGCTGAAAGAACTCATCAATTTCTTCAATAAGCATGGAATACAGACGGTTATCAACAGCCACAATCACGGAAACGCGTTGGACGAGGCTCATATGATAAACGATTTCACGAACGCGGAGAAATTCCCGAACGGTATTTCCGATTTCTCGAAATGCGACGGATTTTACGGTTTGATAGTCTGGGACGAACCTTCCGCAGGACAATATGCGAAACTTGCCGAATTTGCGGAAAATTTCGACGATAAATACGGCGATACCGACGCTATGATTATGGTCAATTTGTTACCTGCATACGGTCAGGCGGGCTGGGGAACGAGAACGTTCGACGAATATCTCGACGGATACGCTCAAACGGTATTAAGCAAGGTTAAAAACACTAAAAAATACATTTCTCTCGATACTTATCCCGTTAAAGCGGACGGCAGTTTCGGTCAGACGTTTTTGACGGATATAGCGAAAATCAAGGCGGCGGGCTTAAAATACGACGCGATGACGCACGTTTGCCTGCAATCGACGGCAACGGCTTGGAATTCCGCAACGTCCGAATGGAGAAATAAAACTCCGAACAGAGAAGAACTCGGAATACAGATTTATTCGGCGCTTGCGTTAGGCGCGGACAGTATATCTTGGTATACTTACGTTGATCCGCAGGAGGATGAACCGTTAGGCTTGCATAGCGCGCCCGTAAATTTCTATACGGGTGAAAGAAACGAAGAAATTTACGATGCGTTCAAATCCGTGAACGACGAAATAGCGACTTTCGATTACGCATTGAAATGCTTTACGTGGAAAGGATTTTTAACGAACGAGGACGTGTCGCTTCTCGGTGTTCTTGCAAGTCAGACGTACACGAGCGATTACTATATTTCCGATGCGTTGAAAACAAAAACATTAACTTCCGTGTCCTCGGCAGGGCTTCCATATATAATGGGCAGAATGGTTGATTCTAACGGAAACGAAGGTTTTATGATAGCGAATTACACCGTTCCGAGCGAGGCAAAAGAAGGCGAAACTTATAAAATGACTCTTAATTTCAAAAAGGGCATAAATAAGATGATTATCTGGCAGAACGGCGAGAAGAAAATCGTAGACGTAAGCGGCAATAGTTACGAGTTGGAACTTAAACTTGGCGGCGGCGCGTTTGTTCTGCCTTACGCGGAATAATAAAAGGGAACGAACCGATATTTAATTATCGGAATTATCGAATAAAAATTTTGGAGGAAATTTTATGATGAAAACAAAACAGAACGTTATGACGCTTTTATTTGCGTTATTACTGTCGTCGCTATTTTGTATAACGGCGATGTGGGTGAGTCCGGTAGCGGCAAAAGCCGATACGGCGACAGTCTATAATGTGACTGTTCTTCAAGCGACGAATGACGCGAAAAATAACAATAACATATACTTCTGGGGATCGATAGTCGGCGAAGTAGGCGCGGCAGATAGTTGGGATACCGCATATAGCGGAAAGGTAAAACTTAATTCGACAGAAAGCAATGCAACGCTGAAATATATCGGAAAAGGCGATTATTACACTTTCTTTATCGAAGGTTTTACTGCGACGACGAACGGTGATATTTTAACTATCGACGGAGAATTTTCTAACGATCAATATACCTTTGCGTTTGAACAAACCTCATTTAAGTGGGACGGAAGCGCGTGGAGCGTATATATTGAAAAACCCGTATATAACGTTACCATTCTTCAAGCGACTAATGACGCGAAAAATAATAATAACATATACTTCTGGGGATCGATAGTCGGCGAAGTAGGCGCGGCAGATAGTTGGGACACTGCATATAGCGGAAAGGTAAAATTAAATTCGACAGAAAGTAATGTAACGCTGAAATATATCGGAAAAGGCGATTATTACACTTTCTTTATCGAAGGTTTTACTGCAACGACGAATGGTGATATTTTAACTATTGACGGAGAATTTTCTAATGATCAATATACCTTTGCGTTTGAAGAAACTACGTTTAAGTGGGATGGAAGCGCGTGGAAAAAAGTTATCGTATATACCGAATATAACGTAACGGATATAACCCCTTCGGCAACCGATCCTGCTGTAAACCATATGTATTTGTGGGGAAAAATCGGAGGGACTGTTACTCCGAGTTGGGACATTGCTTATGTTGGTAAAATATCTCTTAACGGTGTTGAAACCGATGCGACGATAAAGTATTGGAATAAGGGCGATTACGACGATTTCTATCTTGAAGGATTTGAAGCAAAGGATGGAAACACCCTTATATTGAAAGGCTCGTTTACAAACGACGCAACAAAGACGGCTCTCATTTTTGAAGAAACTCAGTTGCAGTGGACGGGAAGCGAATGGGATGTTGTTTACACCGAATATAACGTAACGGATATAACCGCTACGGCTACCGATCCGGGAGCAAATCATATTTATCTTGTCGGAACGTTAGATGGTACTGTAACACCCGATTGGGGCGTTGCATATCAGGGAAAAGTTGTTCTTAACGGAACGGAAACAAGCGCAACGATAAAATATATCAACCACGGAGATCAGGACGATTTCTATATCGAAGGATTTACGGCTGCCGAAAACGACATACTCGTATTAAGCGGAGCATTTAAAAACAAGGCAAGCAAAACGGCTCTCGTATTTGAATCCGTAAAACTTACTTGGAACGGAAGCGCGTGGAAGAAAATTCACGTCATCACCTTCAAGAATTATGATGATACGTTATTGCAAACGGTAGAAGTTGCCGAGGGCGTAGTTCCTGTTTACACGGGAGATACTCCTGAAAAACCACAGACGGTACAACACGTTTATACGTTCAATGGTTGGACTCCCGAACTTGTCGCAGTAACGGGCGTGGCGACGTATGTTGCTCAATTTACCGAATCCGCAAGAAAGTATACCATTACGTTTGTTAATTACGACGAAACGGAATTAGAGAGTAAAGACGTTGATTACGGAACAGTGCCTGCATATACAGGCGAAACACCGCAGAAACCCGCAGACGACGATTATTTCTATGTGTTCAATGGTTGGAATCCCGAACTCGTCGAAGTAACGGGTGAGGCAACCTATACGGCGCAATTTGAACAGAAAGAAAAAGAATTTTTAATTACGTTCAAAAATTATGACGGAACTACGTTACAAAGCGGCAACGTTGCTACGGGAACAATGCCTGCTTACAACGGTGAGACTCCTGTTAAGGAATCGACGGCAGAATATAATTACACGTTCAGCGGTTGGAGTCCCGAACTCGTCGCGGTAACAGGCGAAGCGACTTATACGGCGCAATTTACCGAAACGAAAAGAACTTATACCGTTATATTCAAAAACTATGACGGGACAATTTTATTGCAGATAGATAAAGAATACGGTTTGATTCCCGAATATACGGGCGACGCTCCTGAAAGAGCCTCTACGGCGCAATTCAAGTATACGTTCAGCGGTTGGGATAAAGATATTGTAGCCGTAACCGAAAACGTAACTTACACGGCTAAATTTACCGAAACTACAAGAGAATATACGGTAACCGTAAAATTTACGGGATTGGATCTCGGAAATCAGACTTTAACGCTTGCTTACGGAAGTAAAGTCGATTTCAATCAATTCAAAAAATCGGGCTATTCGTTTGCAGTGAAAGATTCTTCCGGCAAGCAAATCGATATAGATTTATATACCGTTGCGGGAAACGATACGTTGACGGTCGAATATTCGGTGGTCGCTGCGGAAGAGGGCTGCTTATCGTCTATCGAAACAAGTTCGATGTTGAGCATTGCGACAGTGCTTGCGTTGTGCGCATTAGTAGTTATAAAACGCAAAAAGGTTTAAGGAATTATACAAAGGAAGGCAGTAATGAAAACTCTACATTTGGTGTGCAACTCGCACCTCGATCCCGTGTGGCAATGGGATTGGAACGAGGGGGCGAGCGCGGCTCTCGCAACGTTTTACAGCGCGGTGAAACTCGCCGAAAAATACGATTACGTTTTTTGCCATAACGAGGTTTTGCTCTACGAGTATATCGAAAAGTACGACAAAGAATTGTTCGGCAAAATTCAGCGGCTTGCAGAAGTAGGCAAATGGAAGATAATCGGGGGTTGGTACGTCCAGCCCGACTGCCTTGTCCCGTCCGGCGAATCTTTTATAAGACAGATAACGACGGGCAGAGAATATTTTGCGGAAAAATTCAACACCCGCCCGACTACGGCTCTCAACTTCGACAGTTTCGGGCATACCAAAGGTCTGCCGCAAATTTTAAAGAAATGCGGCTACGATTCTTACGTTTTCTGCCGCCCGATGCCGTGGCTTCATCCGCTTGAAAAAGAGGATTTGCCTCACGGACCGTTTTTGTGGAAAGGCTACGACGGAAGCGAAGTTAAGGCGTTGAGATTCGAGGATGAAACCATTTACTGCTCGCAGTACGGCTACGCGAAAGAGAATATTATCCGCAAAGAAAAGCATTACGACGATCAGGACGATATTTTAATTCTTTGGGGCGTGGGCAACCACGGCGGCGTTTCGAGCGCGAAAGACCTCGAAGATATAGCCGAACTTCAAGCCGAGAAAAAGGGCGAGTGGAAAATTCTTCACACTACGCTCGAAAATTATTTCGCGGCGGTTAATCCCACGGCGGTTTACGATAAGCAACTCGTTTGTTTTACGAAAACGTATTCGTCGGTCAGCAGTATAAAGCAGGCTCACGACGAACTCGAAAACACCTTGTATCTCGCCGAAAAAACGTGTTCGGTTGCGGAACTTTCGGCAGGTTTCAGATACGATAAAGAAATATTCAAAAAAGCCGAAAAAACGCTTTGTCAGATAGAATTTCACGACGTTTTAAGCGGCACTGCGATAAAAACGGGTACGCTTTCGTCGATAAGAAAGGCTCACCGCGCGATAGAGGATTTAAAAGAAGAAACGTTCGGCGCGTTCGCCGCAATGGCAAGCCGTTTGCCGAAAGTTACTCCTCGCGACGATAATATCGTGGTGTTCAATCCCTATCCGTATGAGTATAACGGTTACGTCGAAGCCGAATTTTTCATTGAAGACGCCCTGTTTTCGGACGTCGAAAAATACAAATTAAGGGTATACGATTTAAAAGGCGACGACGTTCCTTTTCAGTTCATCAAGGAAGAAAGCCTGATAAATATGGACAGAAGGAAACGGCTTTTGTTGAAGGTTTCCGTTCCCGCGTTCGGCGTTGCGTCTTACGGCATAAACAAAACCATTGAGCCGAAAATCAAGGCGGTTAAGGACGACGGAAAGGAAATTATCGTAACGGATAGAGTAAAAACCGTTGTGATTGACAGAAAAACAGGCTTAATGACCTCGTTTAAGGTCGGCGGCAAGGAATATTTGAGCGGCGGCGCGTTCGCTCTTAACGTGTTGAACGACAACGGCGACCCGTGGGGTTGGAGAATTAAAAAACTCGGCGAAAGTCCCGTTTTATACGACAATCTGCCCGAAGTTCAATGGGTTTACGCCGAAAGCGAATACAAGCAGATGCTTCCCGATTTATCGAAAAGAGGAGTGTTTGAAAACCTCGAAAGCGTCACGGTCGTGGAAAAGGGCGAACTTTTAACCGAGGTTCAATCGCTGTTTTCGCTCGGCGAAAGCCACGCGGTAATAAACTATAAAATCTATAAAGACGCGCCGTATGCGGACGTGAATATTCACGTTTTGTGGAACGAAACGTATAAGGCGCTCAAACTCGCCCTGCCCGTGAAAGGCGAAAAATATTTCGCGCAAATGGCGTTCGGGGTAGAGGAATATCCCTCGAACGGTTACGAATATCCGTGCAACAGATACGTCGGCGTAAAGAGCGGAGATAAAGCACTCGTAATTTACAATAATTCGGGCGTTCACAGTTCGTCGAAAGAGGGCGATAATCTATATCTCACGCTTTTGAATGGTTCGGCTTATTGCGCTCATCCGACGGACGATTCTCATTCGCTCATTCCCGACGAAACGAGATACGTCGAGAATATAGAGCAGGGTTCGCATGACTTCTCGTTCAGAATAGCCGTGAACGATATAGCGGAATGTGAGAGGTTTGCGAACGAGTTTAATCAAAAGCCATACGCGTTGTCATTCTTCCCGCACGGAAACGGTGACAACAAAAACAACGCGGTTGTTTTAAGCAATCCGAATATCGTGATTTCCGCGTTTAAACGACTTATAGGCGGGGATTTTATGCTCAGACTGTATAACGGGCGTAACGGAAACGCGGAAACGGAACTGACGATTTGCGGGCGTAAGATTAAGGTCGGATTTACCGCTTTCGAGTTCAAAACCCTCGTGTTCGACGGCAAGACGATAACGATAAGCGACTCGTCGGATTTGTATTAAGTTAAAAAAACGGACACGGATAAGCAATCTGTATCCGTTTTAATATGGCAAAAATCAATCAATATCTTTAAAAAGAATAAACAAAATGGATAAAGTATCGTTATATATAAAAGAAAATTGGCAGAAAACATTTCATCCTGCAAACGAACTTGCGGGAGATGTAAAAATTAACCATCCTTACGTTTCGCCGTGCGCGGTTGATGTTTATACCGAGATGTTTTATTGGGATACCTATTTTATAAACCTCGGTCTTTTTCTTGACGGATATACAGAACAGGCAAGAAATAACATTGATAATATATCAAAATTTATA
The DNA here is from genome assembly GCA_934292955.1 of uncultured Clostridia bacterium. Next base: position 3,519 of record CAKQXZ010000038.1, on the reverse strand, counting down.
AACGCGCTTGGATTTATGCCTAACGCGAACTACATTTTAGACAGATCCCAACCGCCGTTTTTTACTCGTATGGTTTATGATTATTATAAAACGACGGGCGATAGGTCGATTATCGACGATTATATCGGCACGATATTAAAAGAATACGAATTCTGGCAAACGCACCGAAAGAACGCAACCGGACTGAACTCTTACAGAAACAACGATAACGAAGCCGATATTATGCGTAACTATGAATGGCATCACGGCAGAGTTTGTGAGAGCGGAGAAACGAAAGAAGAGAAACTCATAATAGGCGGCGACATTATGGCGATTGCCGAAAGCGGACTCGATTTCAATATGCGTTTTAAAACGCCGAAAAGTCGTATTGCCGCGCATGAGTTTTCGCATCTCGACTTAGACTGTATCTTATATGATATGGAAATAAAAACTGTCGAAATGCTGAATATTGTCGGCCGCGGAAGCGAAGCCGAAACGTTTGAGAAAAACGCGGGGAAACGTAAAGAACTAATGAATAAATACTATCTTACAAAGGACGGTATTTATCTTGATTATAATATGAAAACGGGCGGACATTCCGAAATTTTATCTGCGGCGTCGCTTTATCCATACGCATTCGGTGTGTCGGACGATAAAGACGGAGCGTTAAAGGTTTTGAAACGGCTCGAACTTGAATACGGGTTATCCGCTTGCGAAAAACGTGACGACGATTTATTTTTTCAATGGGATTATCCATGTATGTGGCCTGCGGCAACGTGCCTTACATATATGGGGTTGAAAAATATCGGACTTGACAAAGACGCAACCCGTATTGCAAACAAATATGTTTCGGTTGCAAAGAAGATATTTGAAGAAACGGGCAGACTTTGGGAAAAATACGATGCCTTGACGGGTAAAATAGCCGAAACTTGCGAATATGAAACTATGCCTATGATGGGCTGGACTGCGGCTGTTTATAGATATTTCGTAGAAAACGAAAAAATCTAACGGACAATAAAGTAAAAATGTTTTTAACAAAAGGCGTAATAAGATGAAAATTGTATTGTTTGGCGATTCAATAACAGATATGGGGCGTGACAGAACGTTGGATATGGGAGCATTTTCGTTTGGGCACGGATATTCTAATATTATCGCAAGCCAACTGCTGAAATCGAATCCGCTCAGATATGAGATATATAATCGCGGAATATCAGGGGACAGAATCGTAGATTTGTACGCAAGGATTAAGCGTGACGTGTGGAATGTTCAGCCGAATGTATTAAGTATTTTGATAGGCGTGAATGATGTCTGGCACGATCTCGGAGAAAATCCGAACGGCGTGGATATCGTGCGGTATGAAAAGGTATATAGAACGATAATAGAGGAAACCAAAGAGCGATTGCCCGACGTTAAATTCATTTTATGCGAACCGTTTGTTTTAAAAGGCGCGGCAACGGAAGAACATTACGCTGATTTTTTGAAAGTGAAAGACTATGCGAAAGTTGTGAAGCGTCTTGCGGAAGAATATTCTTTGTATTTTCTACCTTTGCAGAAAATTTTAGATGAAGCGGCGGAAAAATTCGGCGCGGACAAGTTTTTATACGACGGTGTACATCCTTCTCTTGCCGGTGCAGGACTGATAGCCGACGCGTGGTTGAACCTATTCAGAAGCATAAATGAATAAGATAAAATTACTTATTTTATGGGATATTCTGTGTAAATATACCGATGAAGAACACGCTATGAATACCGACGAAATCATAGCGGCATTAAAAGAAAAAGGCGTATCCGTAATCAGAAAAGTTGTTGCCGAAGATATAAAAACGCTTAACGATTACGGCTATGAAGTGTTGTCGTATAAGAGAAGATACCATTATTATTACGTTGTAAACAGACCGTTTGACGTTGCCGAAATCGTTATGCTTACCGACGTGGTGAAGTCATCTAAACTTACGGACAAACGAAAGAAAGATATAACCGAAAAACTGTGCGGAACGCTCGGAAATTATCAGGCTGAAAGTATCCGCAAAAGCATTATTTCGTTTTCCGACGATAAAAAGGGTAACGCGTCAATTTTATATAACATAGACAAAATAGAACGGGCGATAAACGAAAACAAACAGATTTCGTTCAAGTATTTCGATTATAACGCCAAGCACGAGAGAGTTTATCGTAAAAACGGAGAGAGATATGTTTCTAATCCGCTCGCTATGATTTGGGATAAAGATAATTATTATCTTTTGAGTTTCAATAACGGACATCCCGAACCCGTGACGTATCGTCTGGATAAAATCGATTCGGTCGAAATCGAGTCGAACGAGAGGGAAAACCATTCTGAGTATTCAGACTTCGATTCTGAGGAATACAAGAAAATAGCGTTTTCTATGTATGGCGGCGAAACGAAAAACGTAACGCTTACTTTCGACGACGAAATGATAACGAGTATATTCGATAAATTCGGAGAAAAAGTCGAAATTAAAGAAAATTCGGGTGCATATGAAGCCACGGTGACGATTCTGCCGAGTAAACCGTTTTTCCTTTGGGTAACGGGAACGCTCGGGAAAGTCAAAATAACCGAGCCTGAAGAAGTTGTAAAAAGATTCAACGATTTCGTAAATGCAATAAAAGAAAACTATTAAAAAAGAGGAGCGCAGAGGGTAAAACCTTTGCGTTTTTTTATTGCCAAAAATAGTTTGTTCACTGCCATAAATATGGAAGTGAACCGGTTGAAGTTATATATAAAATATGTTAAAATACAACACGAACAAATGTTTGGGTTGGTTGCCCGAACGCAAGGAGGTTTATCAAAAAAATGCAGAAAAAGAACAGATTTACATGGTATTATTGCGGGCTTTGTAGCGGAAAGGTGGAATACGGCAAATTTCGGTTGTGGCAAAAGAAAATAATTTGTCCGCACTGCGGCGCGGAAATAACTTATCGCCGAACGATAACCGGGAAACTCAAAGGAATATATATGCCTGCGGATGAAAATGAGAACGGTATAGAGGTGATTGGTTGGCAAAACAAAAATTTCAAGGCAGATACGTCACGTTTGGGTGCGGAAACTGTCTGAAACCATCCTATGCTTGGATGGACGATAACGGAAAAATTCATTTAAAATGTCCGCATTGCGGTGCGAAAACCGATGCGGAAGTATCGAGCAGAAGGTGTGTAAGCAGTAAAACGTATGCTCCCGAAGGGCAGGTTTTGTTGTTTACCGACGATTAGAAAAGTAACAATTTAATAAAAGGTTATGCGGCATAGCAGGTCGGTCTGAAACAGCGACAATTATAAAGCCTGTTTAAACTGTATAACAACGCGGCAAGTTTAACCGAAAGTATAGACGAGAGGCTGCCGATAAACGAGATTATTCTTAAAAGATAAATCTCGCTTGTCGGCGGTCTTTTTTTATGCCTTAAAACAAGCGTGAGAGGTCAGCCCTGAAATGTAGGGCAAACCTCGTAGTCTTCCGACAAGCGATTTTTATAAACAAAAAATCAAAGTCGGAGGACAAAAATGGTAAAGATTTATGTAAAGAAC
>CAKQXZ010000037.1 GCA_934292955.1 uncultured Clostridia bacterium | reverse complement strand
ACGTTTACATTATCGTTTTTATCGCACCAATCAAGCAGATTCTGCTTTATATGCTCAAAAGTCTGTTTATAACGCGGCTCTATAACAAGGTGTTTTTCACCCGTCCAACCGTTAGTTACATAGTTGTACATCTGAGTGGAATCCCATATGTTAAGAGCGAAAAAGTTAACCGTGTATTCATGAAACGGCTTTGCGTTTGTAATCGTAACCGTTCTGTTTCCGTCAAATTTCCATTCGGAAACTTCTTCACCTGTCGTTCTGTCAAAAACCTGCCAGTATTTTTTCGGATTTTCGGGGTTAACTTTAAGTTGCTGATCGAAATAACCGTTCAGAAGATCAATCGAAACGGTATTATCGGTTGCGGTGACGCGTTCGCTCATGAGCAAAACGTTCTGCAATTCGTCCATATGCTTTTCCGCCCACGCATTGTCGCCGCGAACGACAAAGTAAGTATTATATACTTTTTCGGCAAGTTCTTTTGCGTTTTTCGGCAGTTTGGTTCCGTCGCAATCGCGCACGGCGTCCGCACCCCAAATTTCGGCTATTTTTTTTGTTCCTTCCACATAATTTTCGTCTGTGGGAATAGTTACTCTTCCTTTACTCATTATACTCTCCGAGAACCGCATAATCGACGCTGTATGCCGAAAAAACGGATTTTTGTTTTATTGTATTTTACATTAAAAAAAATGTCAAACGAAAAACCGCAAACGCCGATGAATACAGACGGAATTTCAAATCTTCCGACCTTTTGTTCAAGACAGCGACAATGCGGTTTTATTTATTGTATTTTCACCATTGCCGATATTATTTGTTATCGAAATCGGAAAACTGCGCGGTTACTTGCAAATCATCGGGCAAATCGATGTTTACTTTGGCAGATAGCCTTATATCCTGCGACGACGCTCCGATCAGAATTTCGTACTCTCCGTTTTCGACATAATAATCTTTCAGCGGAACGGAATAGTATGCAAACGCGCAACTGTCAAGCGTTATTTCGATCTTTTTCTTCTCTTTTGCGCCGAGTTCGACTTTACTGAACGCCACAAGTTCTTTTTCAGGGCGAGAAACGGCGTTAAAACGGCTTTTTACATACACTTCCGCAACTTCCTTAGCAGGAATGGAAGAAATGTTTTCTATGAAGAATGAGAACGCATAAGTTGTTTCGTCGACTTTACGCACGGATAGGTCGAAATAACGAAAATCCGCATAAGAAAGCCCGAACCCGAACGGGTAAGCAACCGATTTATTTTCTTTTTCATAATACTTATATCCGACAAAAACGCCTTCGGTATATCTTTCATAGAACGCATTATAATCGAAATCGTTTACGGGATTGTCATGCAAGTCAAGGGGGAACGTTTCGGATAGTTTGCCGCTCGGACAAGTTACGCCGCAAAGTATATCGGCAACGGCAAGATTTGCGGTTTCGCCTAAAAGTCCCGCAAAGACGATTGCTTTTACTTTATCTTTCCATACGCTTACGTCCATTGCTCCGCCCGAGTACAAAACGACGACTACGTTCGGGTTTACTTCAGCCGTTTCGAGAATAATCTTTTCCTGCAATGCGGAAAGTTTTACAGACGATCTGTCTGCGCCTTCGCGGTGTTCGATTTCGCCTTCGCCCACGCATAAAACGACGGTATCGGCTTCTTTTGCGCTCTTCAATAAAATCTGTTTTGCGAATACGCTGTCACGCGAAAAAATCGAACGGTATTTTGCGTTTGCGCCCGTTCTTTCAAAAATAAGCGAAGCAAGATCGGGGGCTTTGAAATCTGTTGTGACATGACTTGAGCCGCCACCGCCGTAAGGGGGATTTGCTCCGTATTCTCCCGCAACATATATTTTTCTAATCGAGCCGTCAGTCGACTTACCGCTAAGCGGCAGAATGTTGTTTTCGTTTTTAAGAAGAACAATGCATTCGCGGGCTACGTCGAGCGCGCGATTTCTGCGTTCTTCTTTCGTATATTTAACCTTTTTAATTTTATCGGCTTGCGCTTTCTTTTCGGTTAAAGCGATTATACGGGAAACAGAAGCATTGATTTGTTCATCGGTTATAAGTCCTTTTTTGTAGGCGGTTTTAAGTTCTCCGAAAGCGCGACCGTCGTAAGCCATACGAAGATCAAGCCCCGCTTTAAGCGATTTGTAACTGTTATGTACCGCACCCCAATCGGATACGACAAGCCCGTCGAATTTAAGTTTGTCGCGCAGAATGTCTTTAAGAATCCACGCGTTTTCGGACGCATAAACGCCGTTAATCTTGTTATATGAACACATGATAGACCAAGGCTTTTGTTTGAGCGCGATCTCAAAAGGTCTTACATATGTTTCCATAAGCGTGCGTTCGTCGATTTCGCTTGAAATGAATTCACGGTCGTATTCGCGGTTATTAAGACAAAAATGTTTTACGCACGCGCCTATTCCGCGGTTCTGCAACCCTTTTACATATGCGCCGCCGAGTACGCCCGAAAGATACGGATCTTCGGAAAAATATTCGAAGTTCCTGCCGCATAACGGCGTACGTTTAATATTTACGCCGGGTGCAAGCAGCATGTCCGCTCCCTGCTCTATGCATTCGTCGGCGAGAACGTCGGCGTTAAGCTCTACAGCCTGTTCGCTCCATGAATTTGCGAGAGCCGCTATAGACGGAACCGAAAGCGCGGGCGCGGCAACGCCGTCGGCGTTACACTTTCTTAAGCCGTTGGGTCCGTCGGACATGAAAAAATCGCCCAATTTACCGTTTGCGGTATAAATGCGCCAGAAGTCTTTACCCGTTAATATTTTAAGTTTTTCGTCCAAAGTCAGTTCGTTCAGGTTAAACATAATTTACCAGCCCATTTTTTCTATAGTCTTTTTATAATTCTTAGGCGAAACGCCCGTTTCTTTTTTGAATACTTTACTGAAATAATAGGGATCGTCAAAACCGACCCTTTCCGCAGTCTGATTTACGGGTACGTTGTAAAGCAGAAAATCTTTCGCCTTTTCAAGACGAACGCCGAGCAGATAATCGAGTGGAGTTTCGCCCGTTTCAGCTTTGAAAATTTTACGATAATGATTAACCGTATAGCCGCATGATTTGGCAAACTCGGTTATGCTGATTTTCTGATTGTAGTTTGCCATAACGTAATCCATAAAACCGTTTACGGCATCGTTATGCGTACTTATGCCGTTGGCGGGCGACGCAAGCAAGGCAAACAATTTAAGCATGTGAGACTTAAGCAATAAATCTTCGCTGCCAGAACGTTCTTTACGGCAAGCCGAACGATAAGCATCGAGCATTTTCTGCAAAAGATCAATAGTTTTATCGGTTACGACGTTCTTTTCTACCGCAAAAGATTTAAGCGCACCGAAATTTCTGTCAGACTTATCGATGAATTTCTCGTCGGGCTCGACACGGTTTATCCATGGACGGCAGAATTTCAGATACATATCTTCGATCTGCCAGCCCGTTCTTGATTTATTGTAAAAGAAATCGAAGTGCGCGATATAATACTTGCAGAACGCGTTGTCCTTACAGAATTCGTACGTCCACACAAACGGCGGAAGAATAATAAGATCGCCCGAATATAATTCGACGACTTCTTCGCCTATTCTGAAATTAAGGTTGCCTTCGAGAACGCATACGAGTTGATAATCGTATAACTGCCGCATAGGACAAGCGTGTATCTCGTCTTTACCCGTTATTATTTTGTTTACAAATCTTACATACGGATTTATATCCATTAAAGATACGTCGTCTGCAAGGGCTTCGATCAGTTTCATATTTTTCACGTTTTATATGTAAATTATTTTAATACGATAAGTTGCCCGGGGGCTAACCATTCGTCGAATTTTTTGCCTTTGTATTCGCCGAAAACCTGCTCTATGTCGCGCTGTTCGTTATTGGTAACGGTCACAAAATCGCCGTTTTTACCCGTGAACTCGGAAATGATAATAGCCGCTCCGCCATTACGCGTTATAGTAAAGTCGGCTATACTGTCGTTTTTGTATTCTTTCTGCTTTGCGTAAATCTTTTTTACATGGTAAACGTCTTTTAACACAGAGCCGACAAAATAATCGGCGTAATACTTGATAAACGCGCGATTTTCATATGAAAGGTCGAAAAACAACGGCATTTTTTCGTAAAAAGTATTTATAGGCGATTGACGATAAGACGAATCTTTTTCTCTTTCGTAAATAAAAAACCATAAAATACCGTTTACTCCATGAGCGACAGAAGTGTAAATCTGCCAGCGTATATCGTCTATGGTCGGCACGCGATATTTCCAGTGTCCGACCGATAACAACGTCGTCCAGAACATTGAGCCGGCACGCTCCGCCACCTTGCGGAAAAATACGAGATTTTTGAAATATTCGTTTATGCCTTTTTCGTCGAAATGATACTCGCATTGCATATAGCAATCGTAGCAGATCATTTTAAGCCCCGTATTTTTTGCCGTTTCGACTATAAGATCGGCATAACCATCGTATTTTATACCATACCATTCGGGTCCGTTTTCGTCGTATAACGGAAGAAAGTTAACAAAACCGTTGGATACCGAATTGACTATTTTAAGAGCGTTCTCCATGGCTTTCCATTCGTCGATATGCGGTTCGTCGCCCACATGAAAGGCATAAAACGCAGGGTGATCGCCGAAATCTTTTACCGCTTCAAGTACGTCAGCCTTATATTTTTTCTCACCCGAACATGCGTAATTGCGCCATAAAGTACGTTCGTCGCATACGATAACTTTAATTCCCCTTTTCTGCGCGCGATCGAGCGTATCGATTATTGATTGCTTATCGCCGCCGACGGGAAGATTACTTGACATTGCAAGATTCATTCCTAATTGTTTCCAGTCGTTTACGCTGTCTTCGGCGTTAAGAATGCCTGCCGTCGTATAGTTCCAGAAACCTAAGGGAAATCTGTCGGATATAGTAAATTTGTCGTTAGTTTTGTCGCCCATAAAATTCAATTTATCTGATATCTTAAATTTGCGGACAAGCGGAGCGAGTGATTTACGCCCGCTCCGCGATAGTCCCGTTATTTGTTTTTGTTAATTTTGCACCTTTTTTCAATCAGCGTTTTCAGTTAGCGGAATCGGCGGTAAAAAGCCCTTTCACGTTGCTTACGGTAATGTGTTCGAGAGCATTCGAATAGTAATTGTTTATACTCCAGAAAATACCGTGAGTTGCGTTGTTCGCCGTCCAGAAAGCAAGGTATCTGCCGTTTGTGATATCATATTCAACCGAATAGGTAACACCCGCTTTGAATGCGTAACCGTTACTGTAATCAATATAATTACCGTCACCGTCCTTAATTTTCAAGGAATCAAACGAAATGTAGGAATATTCCATGTGTCCCCAAACTTTTTCGATATGATCGGGGCAAATAAGAATAGCGTTATCGGGTGCGCCGTCGGTTGCCCAACCGGTTCCCTTTCCGTCGGTAAGAGTAAGATATGTGTTATCTTCGGCAAAAGTCATTTCAAAGTATATTTTGGAATAACCGTTATATGCCGAAAGATCCATTATCGCGCCCTGAGCGTAATCTGCATGGAATTGTTTCCATGTCGGTGTCATATCTTTTTGTTCGCAAACGCTTACTGCGCAGGAAACTTTAATTTCGCCGATCGTATAAGAAACGTTTGCCTTACCAATTTTATAAGCGGTAACTACGCCGTTTTTGGTTACTTCGGCTACAGCGTTGTTGTCGGAAGCCCATACGCCGACCTGATCGAATACATTGATGCCCGAAATCTTAAGCATAAATTCGTCGCCTACCATAACAGATTTGCTTTCCGCGCTTATTTCGACCGACATTTCGGGTTCTGAAGACCAAAGGCCTTTAACATTGCTTACGGTAATATGTTCCAGAGCGTTTGAATAATACTCCGTCGCACTCCAGCACAGACCGTGAGTAGTGTTATTCGCTGTCCACAAAGAAAGATATCTGCCGTCGATAATTTCGTACTCTACGGTATAGGTAACGCCCTTTTTGAAAGCGTATCCTTTACTGTAATCGATATAATTGCCGTCGCCGTCTTTAATTTTAAGAGCGTCGAAAGAAATGTACGGATATTCTACAGCACCCCATGCTTTCTCGACATGATCGGGACATATAACGGTCGCGCATTCGAATAAAGCGTCGCCTGCCCAACCGGTTCCCCTTCCGTCCGCAAACGTAAGATAGGTATTATCTTCGGCAAAAGTTAAATTGAAAGACACTTTAGAATAACCCTTGTATGCCGAAAGGTTCATTATCGCGCCCTGCGCGAAATCTTCGTGGAACTTGCCCCAAGTCGGAGTTACGGCTATATCCTTTACCACGCTTACGGGAATGCGGAGATCATCCGCCCCGTTTGCCGAAAGCACAATATAAGTCTTGCCGACCTTCTTAGCGGTGACGACACCGTTTTCTACGGTAGCGATTTCCTGATTTTCGCTTGCATACGTAATTTCGCTTTCGCGGGCAAATGCCGCAAACGCGCTGATTTCGGCGGTTTCGTCGGGGTGAAGTATTAACTGATCTTTATCGGCGGTGATTACGGGGACTATCTGATTTTCGTAAATAGCAGAAAATTCCATAAAGTCGACAACGCTTAAAATATCGTATTTATAGTAATTTCCTGCGTTAGTCCACCAGTATTCTTCTATGTCTTTTACGCTGTCCGACGTAAAGAAGTAAAGTTTTTCGCCTGCGGGTACGTTAAGTATGAGCGTATAGGTTTCGCCTATTTCCCACTTAACGCCTTCTTTATCGAGAGCGCCCATTACTTCGCCTTTTCCGTTGAGAATAGTGAGTTCGCTCGGGTTAAAGCCGCGAGTAGCGGTATCCTGATTAACCCATGATCTGAAGCCCGAATAAACGTCTTCGCCGATCTTTACGCCATTAGACTGATTGCCCCAGCCTGCGGTTGTAATGATATGGAAATAGTTAACCTTTTCGTTGAACGCGAATTTGATTTTAAGCGCGGTAGCCGAGTTGAATTCGGGGCTGTCGGGAATGTAGGTCGCCGCATAGGTGTAGCCTAAATTTTCGTGTTCGACAAACGCTTTATTGCTGAGTTTATATTCGATTGAAGAAACGACTCTAACGTTTACGGATACCGATTCGAGATCTAAGAACGTAGCGGTTACCGTTGCAAAGCCTGTTTTTGTTGCGATAAGTTCATTGTTTTCACCGACGGAAATAACGTCGCTGTCGGAAGTAAGAACGGGCTTTTGTCCGTCTTCGCCGTTTACGATTGCAAACGAAAGATCGACTTTGCCAACATTGGTTATAACCGATTTTTTGCTTGCCGAAATATAAGCGGGGGCTTTATCGGCATAGTTTTCGGGAAGATATGAAAGGTCTTTGTAGAAACGTGCGTCGTTAAGATAGATTTCGTCGTTTTCGGCGACCGTTCCTACAAGTATAGCAACCGAATCGTTGGAGTTAACATTCATTTCTTCGAGCATTCTGCCGTATTCCACGCTGACTGTAACCCACTGACCCGCTTTAAGAACGTGTAACAGATTGTTGCCCGAAATCAACGAAAGCCAGGAAATCTTTTCGAAATCGGTTTTGTTAATAACGACTTCCTGAACGGTTTTGCCGAAGTTTATAGAGAACTTAACGGCAGAGCCGGTCTTTACATAAAGATCAAAAGTGAGATATTCGCCTTTTTCTTTAAGATTGATTATGGAGTCGGCGCGCGTTCTGCCCGTGGACGAAGCGATAACTACGGCGTTCTGTTCGAAATCGCCGCTGCCACCCTTGAGTTTCATTGCGCCCGAAACGCCGTCTGTCGCGCTTTCTTCTTTGGTTAAACGGCTTGCGTCGCCGCCGCGATAAAGAGCGAATTCCCCATTATCCGCCTGAACGTACCCGTCTTTATTTTCGTAAGACAGTTTGCCTTCTTCGGGAATAAAAGCGTCGTCGAGATAGTAACGGATGTTGGAAAGATATGTCGTAAGATTACTTTCGTGAAGAGCAAGATAGAATTCGGTGTTTGCAGCCGCATCGAGAAGAATTCTCTGGCGCAGATCGTAAACTACTGTAATCCACTTGTTTGCTTCGAGTTTATTGGTAATTTTGCCGTCGGCAAGGATCATAAGCCCGTCGACGTCGAAATATCTGTCTGCAGGAGCGTAGAACGTATCGCCCGAACCGCCTATGGGTGCAAGCATTGCCGCGGGTTTGGTTACATACATGTCGAATGCGAAATATCTGTAACCGTTGTTCTTGTAAAGGTCGATGCACATCTGGGACGACTGCGTGTTGACTATTCTCTGCTGCCAGTAGTTTGCGCCTTCGACGGTGGTGTCGGTCGTGGTGTATCTGAAAAGACCTTCGGTTCTGCCGCCGATCTCTTCTTCGGTATAAGGCGCGTATTCGGTACCTAAAGCCGCGCTTACGGTATTATTGAAAGTTTCTTCTACCCAGTTAGGAAGTACGGTTACGGTAAATTCATCGGTAAGATGATCGCCGAGTTTTACGGTTACTTTAGTCGTTCCTTCGCCGATTGCCACGACTTTGCAGTCTTCGATATTTACGATACCGTCGGTCTGCGCGATAAATTCGAACTGCGCGTTTTCGACGTTTTCGCCTTTTACTATTGCGGTGATCTGCAGTTCGTGAGAGTTAAGGTTATCGTTCTTTGCGTTATAAAGAGTAATTTCTTTGCTGCTTTCCGCCACTTCGATAAAGTTATAAGGTTTAACGGTAAGAGTGGCTTTTGCGCTTAAGTCGACGCCCTTATATTCGCCGCGGACGGTGATTTCGGTTTCGCCTACGGCAACGCCCGTAACGGCGTTTCCGTTAACGGTAGCGACCGCCGTATCTCTTACTTTGAAAGTCCATTCGACTTCGGCATCGAGTTTTGTTCCGTTATAAGTAAGTTCGGGAACAACGATCGTTTCGGTGCCGACATAAGCGGTAACTACGCCGAGCGACGCGCGCGGAACGGCACCGGAATCGGATACGGTTACTTCGATAACAACCTGCTCGCCCGATTTTTTACCGGTAACGGTGGTTTTGCCTTCAGCATGAGCAATCAGTTTTGCTCCGCTGACGGTAACGACAGATTGATTTTCGCTTGACCATGAATAGTCGGTCGCGTTGCGATCTTCTATTTCGATAGTTTTTTCTTCGTAACGATCGAGCCAGACGGACATGTTGATAATATTGTCCTTATCGGGCTCTACGCACGCGGCGAAAAAACAACCGATCAGCGAAAGCATAAGCACAAGCAAAAGTGATTTTTTTGCAAGTTCTCTTTTCATTTTCTTTCTCCTTGTTATATATTTTCAATTATTTAACGGTAGCAAAAGCCCCGATATAATTCTTCTTGTTTACCGATTCACCGGCATAATCTTCTGCGTTCATAACGGCAAGAAATTTGCCCGCGGCAAGAATTTTAGCGTCGGTTACCCTGAACTTTAAGGCATTTTTAAATCCGTTTTCCGCCGGTATGCCATTGAAACCGGGATCGATAAAACAGTTGTTTAACGCATTAACGCTGTCGAAAACACTGTCGTTGAAATTATAGAAAAGATTATTATTTACTTTAAGATCCGGAGTATAGACTACTTCAAACGAAATTTCGCGCTTATTGCGAAGATAGAAAATATTGTTGGATATTTCTACGTTTTCATTAGGTATATTGTTGAAAAATCCGTTTGCTTCGGCAATTTTTTCTCTGCCCGACTCGCCTTTCATAATGATCGTGTTGTTTACGATGCTTAGATTTTTGAGCGAATCGCTGTGAGTGAATACCGCGTCGTCGTTATCGGCAAAAACGTTGTTTGCGACCGTTACGTTTTCCCATATCGTTCTGAACTCGAGAACAGGTAAACCGAACTCGTCGTCGTATACGGGCGTACCGTCTTCGTTGTATACGGGAACTTTGGAACCGTTGGTGCAAAGCAATATGCCGCCGCCCTGATTATGGTGAGAATAGTTAAAACGGAAAGTAATGTTGCAGTTACCGATATCTATATCGAAACCCTGCCCGTCGCCGGCGCCGTTCTGTTTATGCGTATAAGCCGCTTCGTTATACTGCATAACGAAATTTTTGCACGAGTGAACCCACAGACCGGCATTATAGAAGCCGCCCCTGCCGAGATACTGCGCATGATAAAGGGTGTTGTTCTGCATATATCCGCCGTCGACACCCAACAATACCATACCGTCGCCGCCTGTATACGTAGCGTAGTTGTTTACCACGTTGAAATTTTTATGCGGATACCAGCCGTTATCGTCGGTAATATAGTCGTTAACGCCCCAGTCTATGCCCGGACGTTTTATCCAGTTCGACGTGACGAACAAAGCGTCGCGTGAAACGCGATCGAATCTGTTGCCGTCTACCCAGACGTTTTCGAACCAACTTGCGCCCGTTGCCTTTTGAGTGGCCGCGTCGAAATAGATTGCGGAATTTGCATAAGTGTAATTATTTGTAGGACATACGGCAGAAACGTTAAGTTTGGTGGCTGCAGCCGTTATATCTTCGATATCTTCGGGCAACGTGCCTTTGCCTTGCAAACTCTTGGGCAGCCCCGCTTCGAAATCAAAATTGATATCGTGCAGATAATTATTTTTAAGAACGACGTTTTTAAGCGCGCCTTTTGTTACGGTGTAAACGTAAATACCGCGAATTGCGTTTTTGTTTGTTATTTCAAGACCGCATATGCGCACGTTACCCGCCGTTACTTCGACCGCAGACGGGGCTCCCGAAAATACGGGATAAGGCGTTTTGTCGGTTGCACCGTAAGAATCGACTATAAGCGGTTTTTCTTCGGTGGCGGTAAACGCGCCGACTCTTAAAACACCGTCGTATGCAGACCCCGCTTTGAACGCGACTCTCACAGGCGTGCCTTCGCGTGTTTTTGCTATAATGCGGTTTGCAGCGGCAAGCGTCTGCTTGGGCGACTCTTCGGAAAGACCGTCGTTTTCGTCGTTACCGTTTGCGCTGTCGAAATAATAAACGGTGTAACCGGTCATATCGACTTCGTCGTAATCGGGATAGTCGCTTATCTCTTCGTATACCGTTTTAGTTGCATCGCCGCCGGATGACGAACTGTCGTCAAGCGAAGAATCGGACTGATTGCCCTTACCTACGCAAGCGACGAGCGATATTGACGTAAGCACGGCAAAAATCGCGCATAAAATCCTTTTTTTCATTTTTTTCTCCTTTAAAAAACTGTGTTACGACTCGGCGCGCACTTTCTTTTTGTTACCCGCCAAAACAAGAAACGGAGCGGGGATAAAAAGAGCGCAGAGCACTCCGCCGCAAGGAACTTCCACCCTGTTTACGTCCATTATCCGCTTGATCGAACATGCAGAACCGAGCCAGAAGCATACATAACAAGTGTAAATAGGAATATACGATATATCCCTTATCGCTTCGGCTTGCTCGGTTATAAAATACCCGAAACATGCCGTTCCGCAGTAAACGGACAGCGCAAAAACCGCCGCGAAAATCAAAACTGTCTGTCCCCATTTTTTTACCGGGATAACGAGCATTCTGAAGCCGCCTGTATATTTCTGAACGTAAAAAGGCGCGACAAACGGTATTAAGTTGAGCGCATAGTATTTTTCGCCGCGACTTTTTGCAAGAAGGGTTATCGCAACGCCGTAATATTCAACCGCGATAAGCATCGCGACGATCATCCATAACATTTTTTACACCTAATAATCGGTTATTTTCAGCCGCGTTTGGCTTTCATAACCTTGTAAGCGTCGGTAATATAGTTGACGTATGCTTCACCGCCGCTCGAAAGATAAAGATTACGCGAATTGTCGAACGTGGTCTTGGGATCGGTGTTTCCGTTCCATGCGGGAAGCGCGCAGAACGAATAAATTTTACCGATTGCGTTGGAATAGTTTTCGGCAATCTTTCTGTTGGTAGGCCACATATAGTTGACGAGTTCGTTTTTAATGTAGTTTTCTTCTTTGGCTGCATTTTCTATCCAGCCGAGTTCTTCTTCGGTATAGCCTTTATACGTCAGGTTTGAAATGTTCTGATTTTCGACAAGAGTAAGAATTCCCGAATAAGGCGGCTTGACGAGATATTCTTCTTTACCCGCGGGGTAAGAATATGTGCCGTCGCCGTTGTTTACCCAATGCGTGCCTTCTATGCCGTATCTGCAAAGGTTATAGTTGTCCTGACTCTTGTAAACCCAGTTTAAGAATTTTGCTATTTTCATAGCGTTGGTCGAGTTTTTGAGTACGACTGCCGCAAAGGTGGCGGGCGTATTTGCCATAAAACCTTTCTGTGTTGAAGTATCGTCTTTAGCCATTGCCCCTAAAACGGTGAATTCCGCACTGCTGTCGGCTGCTTTGGTCTTTCTTGCGACGGTGATAAGGTGCTGAACGGTAGGATCTGTTACAAAAACGCCCGTGTTGCCGCCGATAAACGACGATTCGCTTTGTTCGAGCAGCCAGTCTGCTTCCTGCGTGGAAGTAAGGTCTGCAGACGAAAGCGAATATTCGTAATCGAGCATGCCGGCATATTCGTCGGTAAGATAACCGGGGAGAACTTTATCGTTACGGATTCCGTAAGTAAAATAGCCTGCGTCACCGAATGCGCCTATCATAACCTTTTCAAGATCCCAGGGCGCGCCCGAAATCGCGTAAGAAAGATTGTATTTTTCTTTCATGGCAACGCACATTGCCCTGAACGACTGCAGATCGTCAACAAGCGTATACTCGCCCGAAGCCGCTTTTTCGGCGTTATCGGTGAATTTACACGCTTCCATCCAGTCCTTTCTGACGAGAATACCGTATTTGTAGGGATTGATTACCGACGGAATTCCGACAAGACTGCCCTGATCGCTCGTAAGACTGTTCATTGCGTCGCCCTTGATATATTTGTAAAGATTGGGCGCGTAATCGCATACGTCGTCGTACATATCGTAATAGATATCCTGTCCGATAGCGTAATCGTCGATACCCGAACCGCCGCGCGTATGCGAAATAGCTATATCTACCTGTGCGTTTGAACTGAGATCTGAGTTAAGTTTTGTTTTCATACCTTCAGAAAGGTGAGAAATCTTAAAGTCGAGCCAAACGCCGGTATCTTCGTGATACTTTTCTTCGATATAATTGATTACGTCTTCTTCTTCGCTGCCTTCGGTCCATGCGTACTCGCTCGAACCGCCAGTATAAATGACGATTTTGGTTTCGTTCTCGCGTTTTGTTCCGCCGCCCGATGAAGACGAATCGTTGCCGGGCTTGTTTCCGTTGCACGCGACCGCGGATACGGTCATTACGGATACGGCAAACATGCAGACGAGTTTTTTAAGAAAAGCCTTTTTCATAATTTGTACTCCCTTATTTTTATTTGTTAAGCCGCTTTGCCGAAAATCGACTTTGCGGCAGTTTTTATTAAAACAGCGTGTTGCCGTCGTCAGCCCTTGACTGCGCCGGCGGTCATACCTTTCATGTAATATTTGTGGAGAACCGGCGATAACGCAATCAGCGGAACGACGGCAACAACTATTGCGGCGTTTCTTGCGGTAGCGAGCGGCGCACCGATAATCGAACCTGCTCCGGAGCCGCCATACAATGCCTGCATATCTACCAGAATCTGCCTTAAAACATACTGTATCGTCCACCAGTTTCTGTTTGTCGCGCCGAAATACATAAGAGTATCGAGCCAGTTGTTCCACCTGTCGACGAACATTATCATGCCGACGGTCAGCATCATTGGAACGGCGAGCGGAACAAATACTTTTACGAGTATCTGAAACTGATTTGCGCCGTCAAGTTCGCTCGCTTCGTATAACGACGAAGGTATTCCGTAAAAATAATTGCGCAATAACAGAACGTTACTGATACGAACGCAGGACGGAAGAATCAACGCCCACACCGTGTCGTAAATGTTTATCCCCCTTATAACGAGATAAAGCGGGATAAGTCCGCCGCCGAAAAACATGGGGATCATGAAATATCCGTTAAGGAACTTTCTGAAAGGCACGTCTTTTTTGGCAAGAACGTAAGCCGCTGCGGTACAAAGAATTACGGACAGAGCGGCGTTACCGAATGATACTATTACGGAATTGAAGATCGAACGCACAAACAGGTCGCTTACCTGAAATATAAATTTGTATCCGTCAACCGAAAAGCCGCGGAACCACAACGATATGCCCTGCGCGGTAAGCAGCGAGTTATCGGACAAAGACGCGGTTATGAGCATCCAGAAAGGCAATACGAACGTAAGCCCGAGAACGACCATTATAATTCCGTTAACCACGTCGAACGGATCGACGCATTTTCTTCTACGTTTTATTGTTTTGATATCGTTCATTTTGCACCCCGCTTACAGTATCCCTTCGTTCTCTGTCTTTTTGACGAGAGAGTTTGTTAAGAAAACCATAAACAACCCGACTATGCCCTGAACAAGCCCTAACGCGGTTGACATCGAAAAATCGCCGCCGGACGTTATGTTTGCTATCATAGACGTTCCTATAACGTTAAGTTTTCCTATCGTCGCGCCGTTGGTCATTGCCATAATCTGATCCGCGCTGTCGCCGAGAATACTTGCGCTGTCAAGCAGTAATTGAATAGCTATTACGTTGGAAAGCCCCGGTATGGTTACTACCATTGCCTGATGCCATCTGCCGCCGCCGTCAATAAGGCACGCGTCGTATAGTTCGCCGTCTATCGTTCCCATAGCCGACATATAGATAAGCGTACACCACCCCATGCCTTTCCATAACGACGAGAAAGCGAGAATCCACCACCATTGATCTTCAAGCGTGTAAAAATCAACGGTCGCGCCGCCAAACGCTTCGATTAAGCGATTGAATAATCCGCCATATTTGGAAAATAAGTTATATGCTATACCGCTGACCGCAACCCATGAAATAAAGTTAGGAATATACGAAATAGTCTGCATGACGCTTCTGCGCCTGTTGGATTTGATTTCGCGAAGGAGCAAAGCAAAAAGCAGAATCATCGGGAAGTTAGTTCCGATTCTTATTACCGAAATATACAAGGTGTTACGCAGATAGCGATATGTGGAAGTATCGGGATTTGCAAGAAGATTGTAAAAAGTTTTGAAACCTACCCATTCGCTGCCGCCTACGCCTTCAAGAAGTTTATAATCCTGAAACGCGATGACAAGCCCGAACATAGGTGCATAAGAAAACACCGCTATAAAAACGAATGCGGGCAAGATGATGAGATACATCAGTTTGTATTTTTTTATACTCGCCCAAGTCTTGCCTGTAAAAAAACAGTTAAGTCCGATTGAAATATTGTTCTTTTTAAGAAGTCGTTCGTTTCTCGCTTTCTTTTCCGCTTCGATTTTATTTTCGACGTCGAAATTTTTGTTTTCGTTTATCATTTGCACGCGGCGTTTTTTACCGGACGTGTAAAGCGAAAAGAACATATACGTTATAAGACCGAAGACAATTAACGCGGCGATTATAATTAAAGCGACCGCGACAGGCGAAAGCCCTTGCGAGAACACGACGTAGCCGTAAGCGACGGAAATATCGGTATTTAATTCAGTTATAAATTCGCCCGATTCGTCTTTTTGAGTTACGTCTGCTTTTATGGTCTTGGGCGTGAGTTTTACTGTATTATCGTCGATTTTTTCTATACCGTTGCCCGCAAAATACGCTATTTTACCGTCGATACGGAAAGTTAACGAAGTAACTTCGCCGATTGTACGATCGAGCGCGGGCATAAAAAACGAGAAAAGTTTAAGATTTTTATTTTCGAGATTGTCGCTTACGAATTTATCGAAAGCAACTTTTTCGCCGTTGGCGGTCTGCGGAATCACTTCCTGCTTTCCGTCGTGGTCGCGGGTTATATCGACATGCCCGCGTTCGCCCGAAATGACCGCGCTGCCGGAGTAACGCCATACTCCGTTCGACCAGTTTTCTATAAGCCTGCGACGCTCGCTGCCTTCGATTAAAAATTTATTAAGATCTGCGTAGTCGAATTCGCCGATTGCTTTTACTTTGTCTATTCGGCGAAGTTTTATCGATACTTCGTAACCGTTTGCGATTTTTGTTATTTTGCCGAGTTTTAGAATATCGTCGTCGCCCGAAACAAGATTTATTCCGTCGATATTCTTTTTTATCGCGGTTGAAAAATCGCTTTCGGAAAGATTGCTTTCTACCGTAAGGACGACGCTGCTTTTCATGTCGAATGTAAAATTCACCGACACGTTAGACTGCGCCCCGCAACAAAATAAAATCGTTATTACGGCAAGAAGAACAATCATATATGTTTTTATCGTCTTTTTTCCGAGCATTTTTCTCCTTTTAAGGAATAGTCGCAAACCGTTAAAAAGACTACGTTGCGGCACTCCGAAATTATGGATCGTATAACGCAATTATTTTATTGCATGTATGCGTTTAAGTCCATTGACAACACAACGCATAAAAATGGAAATTTCAATTTTTATCATTTTATATTTTTTGTATATTATCCGCAAAATTTAAGATTTTATGCGCGATTTTAAGAAATCAAAAACAAAACAAATTATTTTTGACATAAAAAAGAAGCAAGGAATTTTTTCCTTGCTCCGTAAATTTTTTGTAGTTTTCAGATAGTTTTAAGCTGTTTTCTTGCCTGCGTTTTTATTTTTCAATAAGGAATCAAAAGCGGTTTTTGCAGCCGCACCGTCTTTTATGAAAACGCTTGTTTCAAGCGATTTTCCGTTAACTTTATAGCAGACGGTGAATTTGTGCATATTGCCGAAAGTGCCGATGCCCGACGAGCCGCCGTTATTCGAATACCCGCCCGCTTCGGCAGACCAAACTTTTGTGATCGAAGATATGGGAATTACCTTTTTGATAAAAAGACGGCGCATTACGATATTTTCGTCGTCTTTTACTATCGCGTTTTTGGGAAGAATCATGCCGTATACCCCGAACAGCAACATTACAACGCCGAGTATCGCTATTACAACGGTACGCGTTACTTTTTCGGGAGAATGGGTCAACGGCGCAACAATGAGCGCAGCTGTTCCCACGACAAGATAGACTATAAACATTTTTTTACTTCTTTCGCCTAAAACCATATTAAACCCTTTATGACAATGAATTTTGTGATTTTATATTTTAATTCCGGACCTGTAAATTTATTTGTGCTTGCAACCGTTTTTTATAATTTATTACTCGTTTACGCAAGCAAACTTCGCAATGAATAATATAGAATTTTTCCCGCGTTTTGTCAAACAAAAAACTTATTAAACAAAAAAAAGCAACCCTTTTACGGTTGATAAAAGAGCTGCTTTTGTTTGATTAAGCACGTTGTGTTTTATTGTAAACTAATTCTTTCTGCCGTTATCATTAAAGCCGAGAACTAAATTGAAATCAAAAGATTTTTCTTTAAGTCTGTAACGTTCGTCAAGTTCGGGGCCGCATGAATTAGAGCCAACACCGCTCATAAAATAGTCCGCGCAGATGAAGGTTCCTTTCGATTTTTTAAGTTGCCAACTGTGCTTTGCATCGTTTAACGTCATTGTGTCGTAAGGCAATGCGGAGAAAGAAAAACTCTTATCGGACGAAAGACTTATGATATCGCCGGTCGTATTTTTGATTTTTACCCAATCGGTATCGAACCGAGAACCGCATTCCTGCGGAACAAGATAATTCGAAAAGTCTTTGCCGACGGAAAACGATGAAATATTCTTGTAACAATAGTTGTGTTTATCGACATAACTTTCTTCGTTAAAGCCGAGATATTCGACCCGACCGAAAGATTTTTCAAGAGCAAAAGTAATGCCGAAACGCGGCAGATATTTTACAAAGTCGCTTATTTCCGAATGAATTTCAATAGATATCTTTTTATTAAAAATACGATAAACGAGCGTATATTTTATATGCGGTTTTGTGCTTTCGGTTACGAGCGAACCGTTGAATAACAGTGCTATAGCCCCGTTTTTGTCCTTTTTACACTCGTAATTTACCGTATACATTCCGTTATTGAAAATGCCTGCGCTTTCCCAGTTAGAATAAATCGAACAATCATTATCGAGTCGAGCTCTGGCTACATTGATTTTAAGCGGCGACAAAAGTAAGTTTTTTTCTCCGTCGGGACAAAGTCGCAAAAGTTTACCCGTGCTTTTTTCAAAAACATATTTTTGTTTGCCTGTAACAACGGTTATCGTTTCACACTCGTCCGAAACGGAATAGTTTTTTGCCGCAACAAGCGTTTTCGCTTTCTTTATATTCTGTAAAACAAACGCTTTTTGATAGAACTCGTAGCCTTTAATAAACAAGTCGTGATTTTCGGCATGTTCGGCTTTGAACAATATGGTTGCAAAATTGCCGTTTAATTTATCGATCTGAATTGTAAATTTGCGCTTTTCACGCGGGGAAATATCGAATACGTTAAGTTCGCCGTTATAAAGCGTTTTACCGTCGCGGATAAGACTGTATTTCACACTGACGGCAGCAAGCGAAACGAAATAGTTTTTATTAAAAACGGCATATTCGTTTTCACCCGTTTTCTCTATCTGTACGGGCGAATAAATGTGTGCGGTTTCTTTTGCGCCGGACTTAACTTGACGGTAAGCGGTAAGAAGACCGTCCATGCAGAATTTGCCGGTGTGTTTTTTCTCTCCGAAATCGCCGCCGTACAGTAAATTGCCCTTTTTATCGGAAATTCCGTGATCGGCAAACTCCCATACGAACGCGCCGATAAATCTGTCGTTGCTCTCTATTATATCCCAATAGTCTTTAACGTCGCCGTTGCTGTTGCCCATTGCGTGAGAATACTCGCAAAGAACCAGCGGGCGTTTTTCGCGCGGGTCGTTAAGATAATCGTCGGTCATCCAGTTAAGTTCTGGATACATGCGGCTCATTACGTC